>CAZYSR010000464.1:0-3718 GCA_964649525.1 uncultured Gammaproteobacteria bacterium | reverse complement strand
CACAAGACTGACACCATCGGGAACCAGAGCCTTACTTATCGCAGTTGCAACTCGCTTGGCAGTAGCCGACACGGAGGCAAGTTGATCATCAGGTACTTCATAAAGATTCTGCCAGTGCTGTTTTGGAATGATCAATGTATGTCCGTAAGCGATTGGATTTATGTCCATGAATGCGAGGGTATTGGCATCCTCATATACTGGAATACTGCCAATCTCACCCGTAATAATTTTGCAGAAAATACATTCTGAATCGAAACTCATGTTGAATCCTCTAACTTCAATTAGTTTTCATAACTGGGAAGCACGGTCAATAATCATGGCATCCCCGTAGCTGTAAAAGCGAAATTGTTGTGCAACAGCATGTCGATAGGCTGCCATCACCCGATTGAGTCCACCAAAAGCACAAACCAGCATCAACAGCGTTGACTGCGGTAGATGAAAATTGGTAACTAGCGCATCGATCACCCGGAAATTAAATCCCGGTTTAATAAACAGGTCAGTTTCTCCCTCATACGGCTGCAATGTACCTTTCTGCGCCGCTGTCTCAAGCACTCTGACTGTAGTCGTTCCAATTGCAATGACACGCCTTCTCTGATCTCTTGCCCGACCAACCGCGTCGCAGACCTCCTGCGAAACATGGCAGCGCTCGCTGTGCAGTCGGTGTCGAAACACATCTGCGTCGCGTACGGGAGCAAACGTTCCTGCACCGACATGCAAAGTTACATACTGAATTTCCACGCCGGCAATTTTGAGTTGTTGCATTAGAGATTTACTGAAATGAAGGCCTGCTGTTGGCGCTGCAACTGATCCATCATGCCGGGCATAAACTGTCTGATACCGATTCTGATCTCCAGATTCGACCGGACGATTGATGTATGGCGGAAGGGGTACTGAACCGTAACAATCAATCATCGATTGAATGCTCACTCCCGGCTCCGTTTGCAAAACAAACAAATCTCGATTTCGACCAATGATGGTCAGTTTAATTGTGTCATCTACAAAAATTGAATCATCAATCCGCAACGGTCGGCGGGCTTTTACTTGAGCCTGCATTTGACTCTCATGTTCCACTCTTTCAACCAGAATTTCCACCCGACCGCCGGTTGACTTACGTGCCGCCAATCTGGCAGGAATGACTCTGCTGTCATTACAGATCAATAGATCGCCTGGCTTCAGGAGTTGACCGAGTTCAGAGAACCTTATCTCAGTCAAGTCTGCCATTTGACTATCGACTACTAGCAACCGACTTTGGCTGCGTTCGTCTGCAGGATACTGGGCTATCAGCCTATCGGGCAGGTGAAAATCAAACTGGTTGAGTTGGAGACTGCTGTGCGACTGATTACCCTGCACAATCAATTCGACATTGGGCTATTCGGATGAAGTGCCCATTCGGTCCACGATCCATCATACATGCGAAGCCCATCCTGGCGAACTTGGTATATAGCTAATAGAATAATTGCTGCAGTTACCCCGGACCCACATGTGCTCACAATCTGCTGATCTTTGTCAACCGAAAGAGAACTCAGCAACTCTGCAATCGCATCCGGACCTTTCATGGTGCCATCTTCATTAAGTACATCACCGTAGTACATATTGGCACTGCCCGGGATATGACCGCCTCGCAGACCCGGACGCGGTTCCGGTTCAGTACCATTGAACCGTCCGGGTGACCGGGCATCGACGACGGCAACTGAGCTATCTGACAGTGAATCCACAACCCCTTCTCGTGAAATGATCGCATCAACCAGAGTTTGACTGCGGTAGGTTACGCTTTCAATTTCATGTGCATCTTCAGCTAAATCACCCCCAGCACTTTTCCACGCTTGAAGACCACCATCTAGAACGTTAATTTTTTCATGTCCAAAAGCTCGAAACATCCACCACGCTCGAGCAGATGCAACAAAATTTCCACGGTCATAAGCAATAACACGGTCTTGCGCAGATATTCCGAGGGCTCCAATCGCCTCTTCAAAAATCGCCTGAGTCGGAAATACGTGCGGCAGATTGATCGAAGTATCAGCAATTTTGTCTATATCGAAATAGACAGCACCGGGGATGTGCTCCAGTAGATACGTCTCATACGCATTGTTGGGTACATTTGGCATGTACCATGTCGCATCTATAAATCGAACATCAGAGTCATTTTGCAGAGCGAGCGCATCAGCAGCAGAAATTAAAGGATCTGAAAACATAAAACCTCTCGTATAGTCCCAGGTGATCGCAATATTTTAAGCGGGGCTTGTTACCTGCGCCTCTATTTTTCGGTACCATGTGGCGAGAAGCAAACCGCGCGACAACATGAATGCCATCACTCCAAGCCAAAGACCGTGATTGCCAAAGAGATAAGATCCGGGAAATGCAACGACAAAGAACAGCACCATTGATATTATCAGGCAGTTCCTCATTTCAGCTGTTCGAGTCATTCCAATGTAGACGCCATCATATAGAAACGGCCATACGCAGAATAATGGTGCAATGATGAGCCAGATCAGATACTCGGCAGCTGTCTCTTGAACACTATCAATTCCGGTCATCAACCCGATAACAAGATTCCCGAATAATAGATATACCAGGCAAAAACAGAGCGCGACGATGATGGACCACAACAGTGTAACCGCTACGGTGCGATTCAGTCGGGCACGATCTTTGGCACCATACGCATTTCCAGCCAATGCTTCTGCAGCATGTGCAAAGCCGTCCAACCCAAAAGCCAGAAAATGCAAAAGATGCATGAGTACTGCATTGGCCGCCAACACCAAGTCACTCTGCCTGGCACTCGCCCACATAAAGTAAATAAATACGATTTCGAGACAAAGCGTTCGTAGCAGGATATTGACGTTAACCTGCAGCAGTTGTACCAGCTTGTCCCGTCGCAAAATTTGAAATTCAGCCATCCTTGCCGGAGACATCCGAAGCAGATTCCAGCAAATCCCCAGACCCACCAATGCGGTTGTAACTTCACTGATCACTGTTGCAACGGCAACACCGGGCACTCCCCAACCGAAGACCATTACAAACAGCAAGTCGAGAACGATGTTCATACCATTCAACAATAACTGCAGGATTAGTGCAGTTCGCATACGCTGCAGGCCGAATAGCATTCCCAGAATGACTAGGTTGAACATTGCGAAAACAGCACCCCACACTCGAATGCCATAGTACTCAAGCGCATTAGACTCGACCATTTCACTTGCTTCGAAAAACCAGAAAATCACGGAGCCAATTGGCGCCTGCAGCACGATGACCAGTCCACCGACACTTAGGGCAACCACCAGGCTACGAATGAACGCTGCGCCTATCTCTGTTTGGTCGTTGGCACCATAGCTTTGCGCTACGAATCCAGTGGTTCCCATTCGCAGAAATCCCACCAGCCAATATATTGTGCTGAAAATCAGTGCTCCCAATGCTACAGCACCGATATAGGCAGGGTTGGGCAGATGTCCGACGACCGCGGTGTCAACCGCACCTGCAAGCGGTAGGCTGAGATTGGCAATAATCACCGGCCAGGTGAGATTCAACACTCGACGATGCAGATCTTGATTGCCTTTGTAGTCCAGAATCTGTTTAATCACTTGGGTTCGATCTCTTTAATCAGGCGGGTCCGGTCAGGTAACGGTCGGGTGAGTCACTGTGCTGCTGATGTAAAATTATGCAACGCCAAAAATCTCTCTAGCCGGGATGGCGAAATTGGCAGACGCGCCGGACTCAAAATCCGGTG
>CAZYSR010000463.1:0-3162 GCA_964649525.1 uncultured Gammaproteobacteria bacterium | reverse complement strand
TGCCTGCTTAGTCTATCAGCCGACCACGGAAGATGCTGTAGCGTGAATCGCATTCAGCCGGCCGACAGTAATTTTCGACTCTAATTCTAGGAAAGAATACACATCTGACAGAAATTAGAATCGTTCCAGCCTCTCAATATTCTGCACAGAAAAATCGCCGATTTCGGCGATTTCAACTTTAAGCAACTGCCCGTTAGGAAAAAAAGCGGCGTCTGGATCCTGGATCGCTTCCAGCAAGATGCGGGCGTTGCCGCGACTGCCAATGACCAAAGGCCAATTGGAAAGGTGTTTCAACTGTCTGTTGAGGGAACGGTTCATTCGAGATCGAAATTCAACCCTGCTCTCGCCACTATTAGGCGTTTCTCCTGCAATCATTATTGGGTTGATCACTGCTTGACTCTGCCCATTCCAGTCTCCAAGATAACGTTCATTTAGATCCTGATCAATGAGTATCTCAGCAACAGGATTCAGTTCGTTCTGAATAATTTGTGCGCTCTCAACCGTACGCTGGAGATCGCCTGTAATGATTAGCTGTGGAATTAACCGATAATAGCGCAATACCTCAGCAGCATTTCTGACCTGTTGACGTCCAGAGTCAATCATCGGCATCTCACGATCACCACCACAGCAAATCATGTTGTGGTTTGCCGCTGTCTCGCCGTGGCGTAAGAATGTGAAGCCTCGCCCTGGTTTAAGCTCTTCGTCGGGCATCAGGGTAGAACAGGCGGATAGGATTGTAAGCCGTGCGAAATTCAATATCCTTATTGTACGGACCGTCAAAATTCAGCCATTCCGCAGTCAACTGAGTCAGGCCATAGTCGCCAAGAGAGGGTGTGTGACCTGCACCATGCACATGAATAACAGACAGATGGTGGTGGCGACGCATAAGGTCAATCGTATTCGTCGAGGTCGCGTCACTCTCTGTACCATGAAGTAACAACACCGGGCATCTCAGACGATTCCACTCATCCCACAGGTTCAAGTCTTGTACCGCAACACTTCGATAGGCAAGTGTAGCCCGAAGATCATGTCTATAAACTCGCCCGCCCTCGTCGTCTGACCAACGCGTTTTGTGGTGAAAGTTGTGCAGGAGAACTGCATCTGGCACATAACCAACTGGACGTGTTGCAGCTCCAGTTCGACGCAATAACTCAGCCGGAGATCGGAAGACATAATGCCGGCCAACTGCAGATGCACGTCGTGCGCGTCGCTCCAGTGGTATAAACGGACCGCTATCGTTCAATATGATTCTTCTGACACGATCCGGGTTGTTTGCCGCAAAACGCAACGCAATTGATCCACCCAGTGATGAGCCCAGCAGTATGCAGCTATCGAATTTCAAAAAATCCATTAACTGACGCAATTGTTCAACATAAGCGTCCAAAGTGTAGTCTGATTGCTCAGCCATCCAGCCACTCCGACCGCGTCCCGCAAGATCGAGGCTAATCAGGCGAAAATGCGGCATTAGATCGAGTGACATAAAATCAAATCGCTGGGTAACATTGATCAGTCCGCCAATCGCAATTATTGGGGGCCCGTCACCGCCTGGATCAGTAGCATTTAGAGGAATTTCATAGGGCTTCCCCAACCCGAATTCCTTATCCTGAAGTTGTTCGGAATGGGTATAAGTGAATCCGAATCGAACTGGCCAGTTGGGAATACTGCATCGCACAGCACTGACCATCGCATCGTAGTCGCTCCAATCGAGAGTTTCGGCACTCGGAGAACCCTTTGACCCATACCACTTACGTAGTGCTGAATCGGCTGTAATAGCAGACGATTGATCCATTTCAGAGCCGTAGCAAAATGGCAGGTGTTAAGTGCCTTATGTCGGGGGATGTAGAATTAGGGTTGTGTAATTTTTTCCATCCTTTCTTTTGTAGTCCGTCTCGTTGACTAAAGACTTCACAAAGAAAATCCCAAGCCCTCCGATTTGACGTTCTTCAAGCGGAGCATCGGTATCCGGTGCCGGTGCATCGCTGAACGGATCGAATTCAACACCATCATCAACCAACACAACCCACAAACTCCCACTGACAATTTTTAGAGTAAGTTGAATATTTTTTGTAATCTCACCTTCTGCGTATCCATAGTTGATGACGTTGGTGACCAATTCATCCAATGACAAATTGACATTGAACAACCACTCGTTCGGCCAATTGTTTACCTTGCCATGCTCTTCAATTTCATCTGCAATTCTACTCAGTTCTGCAAGATCGTTGTCGATAGTCAATACCAGTTTAGCAGAAGCGTCTTGGTCAGCAGAATCATCATCTGCTTCGCGTTGCCGCCTAACCGCTTCAAAAAACTCTTTGAACCGAAAAACAACACAGGCAATATCATCAAATTGCGGCGCATCACCAACAAATTTATTGACGGTGTTAACTATAAATTCGACGTCTTCTTCAGGTGTGCTGTTTACGGGTAAAGCTTCTATCGTCTTTAGTACACGGTCATCACCGAATGCCTCCTCATCGGCATTAAATGCTTCTGGAATTCCATCGGTTAGCATGACAAGGCGAGCGTCTGGTTCCAATTCAATTTCGGTGTCTTTGTACAAGATGTTTCGAAACATCGCAAGCACCATCCCTGAGGTCGTTTCCAGAGAACGCGCCCCTTTGCTGTCCAGAATTATTGGTGGATTGTGACCGCCATTTGCATATCTGAATTTACCAGTCTCAATATCCAGAATGCCGTAAAACACCGTTACAAACAAGCCTTCATCATTATTACTTTCCAAAAAATTATTAATGACTGACAACGCCTTGCCAGGTGAATTCAGAAAGGCAGCAGAGGCATGCAGCATCGTACGCGCCATCACCGTAAACAGCGCAGCTGGGACACCTTTGCCGGATACATCCGCAATTGCAATTGCAAGACGATGATCATCCAGTGGAAAGAAATCATAAAAGTCACCGCCCACTTCCTTTGCGGGCCACATACCGCCCCAAATTTTGTAAGCACTGGACAACTCTACATTTGGAGGCAGTAATGACTGCTGAACCCGCGTAGCAATATTCAGTTCGTTGCGAAGCGCAATCAGAGCTTCTTTGGTTGCCAATGCGTCTCGCAATCTTTGATGCTGGTTCTGAACACGGTTCGACATCCCTTGAAACGCCTGTGCCAACATCGCGAGACTATCGGAATCCTGCTCGCCTTGTG
>CAZYSR010000462.1:0-6030 GCA_964649525.1 uncultured Gammaproteobacteria bacterium | reverse complement strand
TTAAATTACTTTTCTTTTATGCAACTGCAAATTTGTCATTACCATTTTGCAGTTGTATATGTGATTAGTTATGCAAAGATATTTGTTGAATCACTTTGTGAGGCGCTTTCAAAGATACTGCCGAATGCTGTTTTGTCAGAGTCTAGATAAGTCGGTAAAACGACTGTCGCTAAGTTGATTGGTAAGTTGTTGAACAGATCTTAACTACTATAACTGGGATAATCCATCAAACAGAGCAACCATCATGGACGGGCCTCTCACAATTGCACAGCAGATCGGTGCAATTCAAATCACCTATAGTCTTCCGCTTTGAATTTTGACGAAATACACAAGTTTCAGCATTGGCGATATTTTCTGAAAAGCAAGTTCGATACATACGAATCGAACCTAAGACTTTTGATTTTTTTCCAAGTATTTATTCAGTCTGATGTTGTGCTTTTCTCTTCTTCGTAAATTTTCGAACAATTGTGAGAGTTAGATGTTGAGACCATTTGCTTCTACTGTGCAAATGTGTCCGAATTCCGGTTCGGAGTTGATTAATGGTTAATAGAGAATACCGCTGGGTAAGTCTAGTTTATGATTCTTCATTTTAGAAATTGAAAATCTTCACTACTGCGACTGTTTCTTGCCCAATTGCAAACAAAATTCGACAAACCACCTGCTCCAAATCAAGGTTACTCAACGATGAAGATTGATCCGAAATCGATGTTGATCGACCTGTTTAGAGCAGCTGTCGACCATGCTTCAGCTCCGAAGTGTCTACCTTCACATCTAGACAACCTGCCTGATCAACGAATTTATGTGATCGGTGCAGGCAAAGCTGCCGCCGCAATGGCAAAAACCATTGAAAACCATGTTCCAGGTGAGACCTCAGGTCTGGTCGTCACCCGTTATGGGCATGCGGTGCCAACGAGGTCCATCGAAGTTGTGGAAGCTGCACATCCAGTACCTGATGAATTAGGGTTGAAAGCAGCAAAGAGAGTGATCGATTTGGCCAAATCTCTTAATGAAATGGACTTTGTAATCATCGCAATTTCTGGAGGCGCATCCTCCCTGCTATCTCGACCACATCCTGAAATCGCGTTTGAAGATAAACAATCAATCACCCGACAGCTACTTTTAGCTGGGGCAACGATTCACGAGATCAATTGTGTTCGTAAACATCTATCCTCCATAAAGGGTGGGCGCCTTATGAGCCATATTTACCCTGCCTCTGCGCTGACACTCTGCATTTCAGATGTCGTTGGTGATGATCCCTCCATCATTGGCTCAGGCCCAACAGTTGGAGACCCATCGACCTGTGATGCAGTGCTTGATGTCATATCGCAATATCGCATCAATGTCCCACAATACATATTGACGAAGTTGAATAAAGGCGAACTCGAGACGCCGAAGCCGGACAACCCTGTATTTAAGCAATCCAGAATTAGAATTGTGGCAAGACCTCGGGATTCGCTTAAAGCTAGTGCCGAGAAGGCAGCCAAACTGGGATTAGAAACTTTTTCACTCGGTGATGCCGTCGAGGGCGACACCAATCAGGTTGCGAAACAACATGCAGACTTTGTAAGAGAAAAGCTCACTCATTTTTCAAAAGACAAGCCATTTGTGATCCTTTCTGGCGGAGAAACAACAGTGAATGTTACCGGCTCTGGAAAAGGTGGACCGAATTCTCAGTATGTATTGGCGATCGCAAACGAGTTGGACGGCATGACAGGAATTTATGCAATTGCTTGTGATACGGACGGGATTGATGGTTCTGAAGACAATGCTGGTGCTTTGATGACACCATCGACGTTAAAGCGCGCCCGTTCAAAAGGAATGGATGTCAGCCAATATTTGAAAAACAATGGTGCCTATAGCTTTTTTGAAAAGCTCGGGGACTTAGTGATGACTGGTCCTACCTTGACCAATGTCAATGATTTTCGAGCAATCGCTTACCTGCCTGGTCCTGACTAACCGACTGCTTTGGCTAATTCCCGCTTGCGGATTTCCTTGTACTGAGACTCAAAATCATCTTTGACCGACTTGGCAACTTCTTCGGCAGAACCGTCTACTTCGTACCGTTTGCCTTTAGTCCACTGCATCAAATATTCGTCGGTTCCAGCAAGCTTTTTTTTCATGGCGATTAAGTCTATTAATTCCTGAAAGCGCTCACTCAAAAGTTCCTTGTGAACTCCATTTTCGTCGCGCGCTTCGACCACCGACGGAATATCCTGCCAATACAGAATCTGAACTTTAGCCATGCTTCAACCTCACAAGATAATTTCAAACATTCAAGTATTAAGGGTATCGTTTATGCTGAATCGGTCACTAGAATTGCATTCAGCGTATATAACCAATATATTAAAATAATTAGCAATTCTCAGCACCTATTTCATAACAGGAAAATCCGATGTGGGCAAAAAGGTTTCCGGTTCCTGAATTTAACAGACATTCATTAAAAGACATGGACTGGACGGCTCCTGAGATCAAATCAGGGCCTGATCAAAGTGAGCACGCCTGTGTTGGAGTCAATGCGGATTCAGCTCTTTATGAACAATTCAGTTTTGTTGGTGATCATCTGATGGCGGTTGCCTGCAGCCTGCCTGACACCACTGTTAGTATTTCCGGAAATTCATTCGCCTGGCCAATTCAACGCGCAGTAATTCTCGATTCTCTCAATGCCGAGAACTGCCAGGTCATTGCAGATTGGAAAACACCCCGCCCCATGAACACCCGACTTGGTCCTGATGGCGGCATCACCGTAAACGCTTCCCAAGTTTTTGTGCTGATCGGAAATCAATACGCCGATCACTGGGTTGCAAACCGCATCATGCTGGACAATGATTGGGTTTCCGAGAGTGGCAACGGCTATAGAATTCTATCGTCAAGCGAAACCGAAATAAATGACTTCCACGATGTAGTCATTTATTTCGATTGGAATTAAAATTACCCGTCAATTAATTTTCTTGACCTTCTGCGGGGATTGTTAGTCCATTGTCAGAATCCACTCAATTTGTGCTAAGCCAACTCGTCCGGGGCTATTCAGTCGAAACAACCCCAGGGGCGGCAACCAAGATTCCAGATTACCGCCTCATTTTGCCTGCTGGCACGACTGTCTACGTAACTTTGCTTCCAGGTTCAACCATTGATGACACAATTTCGGTTTGCATACGGCTGGCAAAGGAAGGATTTAATCCGGTTCCGCACTACGCAGCGCGACAAATTTCGAACCGACAGAAAATTGCTTCATCACTTCAGCGATTCTGCGATGAAGCAGGAGGCACACAAGTATTGGTGCTTGCCGGCAGTTCAAGTAAACCTATCGGAGACTATGAAAACTCCATGCAGCTTCTGGAAACCGAACTGTTTGATCAGATGGGCATTTCCCGAATTGGAGTGGCTGGTCATCCGGAAGGTAGCCCGGACATTTCTACTCGGGCTTTGGATGATGCTCTGAAATGGAAAAACCAGTTTGTGCAGCGAACTGACGCAGAGATGTATCTAGTAACACAGTTCTGCTTTGAGGCTAAAGCTGTTGTTGAATGGGAAAAGCAACTGGTTGAACTTGGTAATAGACTACCCGTTCACATCGGTATTCCAGGCGTCGCAACAATTGGAACACTTCTTAAGCACGCTGCGGCCTGTGGAATCGGTCCATCCATGAATTTTCTAAAGAAACAGGCGCGTAGCGCCAAGAAGTTACTTCAAAATTCCACACCTGAGCAGTTGCTGTACGACCTTGCACAGCACCGTAGATGGAATTCAGACTCAATGATTCAAAAATTGCACGTTTATCCGCTAGGTGGTTTAAGAAAATCCGCCGAGTGGCTAGAGCGTTTTCAGTCGGAGGCTGAAACTCGCAGTAAGATTGTCGCGTGATTTTTGTCTAGCGCATCTCTCAAAGATTTCTTAACCAACCATCCTATCATAAGCTGTTCAGGCGACTGTCATCTCAGGAGTTCAGATTGCAGGAGCATTGACGGTAACGGTGCTGTACGTCATGTATACCAACATAATTTTGTGCTTTGAGTTGGAATATGCCTGATTCGAAGCGAACTTGGAAGTCAGTCTATCAGTGCCACGGGTATTGGTGAATACTCACCGAACCCCGCAGTTTTCAACACAACAGAGAAACCATTTAACTTCGTGCGCCTGACTCCTCACTTGCGTAAAGTCGGTTCGCTACAAACAAGGCAATTACAGCGCCTATAAACTGTGCGATGATGAACATCGGCGCATGCGTGGGCAAAATTCCGGAAAACGTATCTGTAAAACTGCGGGCAATTGTTACTGCAGGATTGGCAAATGACGTCGACGCTGTGAACCAGTATCCAGCGGTAATATACAGACCCACTGCCAAAGGAACGGCACTAGGTCTAGCACGCAAAGTGGCCAGAATTGTCAGCACGAGGCCAAAAGTCGCAACACCTTCAGAGAACCACTGAGAGTCTCCGGTTCGGATATTCTGTGAAAGCTGAAACAGCGGTTCCTCAAACATGTAGTGAGCTGCCAACATTCCGACTAGACCGCCCAAAATCTGAACCAAGATGTAAAGGGCAGCGTGGTTCCAGGAAATGTCCTTTTTCAGAGCAAAAGCCAGGGTCACCGCAGGGTTGAAGTGAGCGCCAGAAACGGGGCCTAGCATCGTAATGAGCACAAACAAAATGGCACCAGTTGCGATCGTATTGCCTAATAGCGCAATTGCCACATTGCCTCCAGCGAGAGTTTCGCCCATGATTCCTGAACCGATTACTGTGGCAAGGAGCAAGGCTGTGCCTAGCCACTCGGCTAGAAGTGCTCTGGCAAATGGAGTCCAGGTCATGATGACAGTCCGGAAACGATAGAGACCCGTGATGTACCGAAGCGCCTATAACGCATCGATCTGTTCTTGCTGGGTGATTCCGAATTGATCCAAATCGTGACGGTGAGTCAGAAATACTTCCCATTTTTCGTCGGCAATACCCTTGACCCAGGCTTTGTCCATTGTTGCATGACAGCAGTCTACTCGTTCCATTTCAAGAAATGGTTGACCGGAATCGCGGACACGGTGAGCAAGGTCTTCAAGTTCTTCATCACAGTCAGCCTGAATTCCCACATGATCCACTCCCTGAAAATTTGAATTTCTGCAGATTGCAAAATTCACGGCAGGATTGTCAACATCCCACTTGGCATATCCATCCTTTAAGACTTTTGGATCCTTTTTAAACAGCCCAGTGTAGAAAACGATTGCGGAATCGAAATCTTTAACAGCTAACGATAGATGAAGTTTCATTAATTTTTCTCCAGCATTGAAAATGGAAATTATTCATTCGGCAGACACGCTGCTGCCGTATTGGGTTCGTCGACACAACATTCCTCAAGCAAGTAATTGACTAGTTCATGTATATGGTCGTAATTGGCACGATTGATGACAGTACGTCCACACTTTTGCTGATCGATCAAACCGCCATCAGCGAGCGCACGGAGGTGGTGTGCCAGTGTAGATGCAGGAATGTCTAGTCGACGCCGGATTTCACCTACGCTAAGGCCACTAGGTCCTGCACGTACGAGCGAACGCAACACTTTCAATCGTGCGTCAGAACCGATTGCGGAAAATCCTTTGGACGCTTGTGGTGTACAGATCATTACTATATATCGATAAAACTAATTATATAGTTCTATTTTTAAGGGATTTTACAAAAAGTGATGATATGGGCCTGCATTTTGTGTTCCCAGTAGTGCGTGTTGCCATGGTACTCCATGGCCATGGTTCAAGACCCAGTCGATTAAAATTAATTCTCCATCGAACTGCGTCTGAGCTTTTTCTTCAGCACCGCCTTACCAGCCTGATCATCCGCTTGAATCTAAAACATAATTTTGCCAAGGCTAGTCCAAATATACTAACATTGCCGATAATTTCATTTGCTTTCATGGCTGCTTTCCCCACTATTCATAAAATCGATCAGTTAATTCGACTTCCTACCGATCATCTTTCGACTCCATCTGGCAGAAGCATCCATTCCATTGCTTTTATCAATATCTCGTAGACTACCCGATACTAATAATTAA
>CAZYSR010000461.1:0-1948 GCA_964649525.1 uncultured Gammaproteobacteria bacterium | reverse complement strand
CTCGAACTCGCGTCCGTCAATCTCAATTTTGACCATTTGGCTATCTGGCATGGCTAATCACTCAGGCAGCTTTGCTCACTGGTTTAATTTTGGCTTCGAATTCATGCCGAAAATGCTTGATGAAACTCTGCACAGGCCAGGCAGCTGCATCACCCAGTGCACAAATTGTCCGACCTTCAATGCGATTGGCGACATCCACCAGCTGATCAATCTCTTCGATTCGAGCAACACCGCGTCGAATCCGGTTTAACATTCGGTATAGCCATCCGGTTCCCTCGCGACACGGAGTACACTGACCGCAAGATTCCTCCCAGTAAAAATATGCAATCCGTTCCAGCATTTGGACCATACAAGTGGACTCATCCATCACAATGACTGAGCCGGCCCCCAGCAAAGATCCGGCATTCTGAAGTGAATCGTAGTCCATGTTGCAATCCATGATCAATTCCGCGGGCAGAACTGGAACCGATGAACCGCCTGGTATCACTGCCTTGAGTTTGTTGCCGTTCAACATTCCACCCGCCATCTCAAGTAATTCTCGAAAAGGCATGCCTAAAGCCACCTCATAGTTGCCCGGACGATTGATATGTCCGGATACTGAAAATACCTTGGTGCCTGCATTATTTTCCGGTCCGAGGCCGACAAACCACTCAGCACCTTCTTGCATGATTCGTGGAACTGATGCCAGGGTTTCGGTGTTATTGACGGTCGTCGGTTTGCCGAAAACACCATACTGTGCTGGAAATGGCGGCTTAAATCTAGGTTGACCACTCTTGCCTTCGAGAGATTCCAGTAAACCGGTTTCCTCACCGCAGATATATGCACCAGCACCCAGGTGAGAATACAACTCAAAATCCACCCCACTGCCAAGAATGTTTGAACCCAATAAATTTGCTTCGCGGGCTTCCTGCATCGCCTGTTCGATTCGCAAATAGGGCTCTACAAATTCACCACGCATATAGTTGTAACCGACTGTAGCACCCGTTGCGTAACCTGCGATGGTCATCCCTTCAATCAGCGCATGCGGGTTATATCGGATAATATCCCGATCCTTGAATGTGCCGGGTTCGCCTTCATCCGAGTTGCACACCAGATATTTTTGACCAGGTGCGTTTCGGGGCATAAAACTCCACTTGAGGCCTGTGGGAAATCCAGCACCTCCCCGCCCTCTTAAACCGGAAGCCTTGACTTCGTTAATCACATCTTCCTGGGAGATCTTATCTTTGAGAATCCGGGTGAGCGCCTCATATCCGCCAATGCTTCTGTAAGCATCAATCGTCCATGGCTTCTCTAGATCATGCGGTGGCAGGGTAACTCGTACTTCAGAACCCATCAGTCCAACGTCTCCAGAATTTCGTCAATTCGCTGTGGTGTGAGATTTTCATAGTAATCCGTGCCAATCAACGCGGCAGGTGCACCACCACAAGCAGCCAGACACTCTACCTCTTTGAGTGTAAACCGCCCGTCTTCAGTCGTTTCACCGAATCCAATTCCAAGTCGTTCCTGCAGATGACTGGTAATTGTTGCTGAACCTCTCAAGGCACATGAAATATTGGTGCAGAGCGAAATTTTGTAACGACCAATCGGTTTCAAGTCGTACATGGTGTAAAACGTCGCAACCTCAGCCACCTTGGCAGGCTCAACGCTAAGAATTCCCGCAATATAGGTCATCATATCGACACTAATCCAGCCACATTCGTCTTGCGCAATACGTAGCGCAGCGAGCAAAGCAGCTCGCTCTTGTCCGTCGGGATACTTGGCAACTTCGCTATCGATTTCAACCAATGCTTCCTGCGACAGCATTATCGGTCTACCTCCCCAAATACTATGTCCTGTGTCCCAATAACCGCAACCACATCGGCAAGCATATGACCGCGGCACATCGCATCCAAAGCTGACAGGTGGGCAAATCCAGGCGCTCGAATCTTGAGGCGATAGGGTTTGTTGG
>CAZYSR010000460.1:0-5421 GCA_964649525.1 uncultured Gammaproteobacteria bacterium | reverse complement strand
CCTGGGAGAGTCGAAGAATCAGTCCTATTGACTACATGGTACGAAAGCTGGCCAACTGAGTGCTCTGAAGAACATGCAGTTGATTCTGAGTTCTGGTCTCGGGTTATCGCGGTTCGAGAGAATGTCAACCGTGAGATTGAAAATCAACGCAATAATGGCGTCGTAGGCTCGTCTCTTGACGCAAACGTCACCATTTACAGTACCGATTCTACGCGGAATATGCTTGAAAAGCTAGGTGATGAACTTAAATTTTTAACGATTACGTCAGGCGCGAAACTGGAACCGCTGGTTGAAAATCCAGACGATAACGACAAGGAATCCGACAAAGTTGTGGTTCGAGTTGAAAAATCTGAACATCAAAAGTGCATTCGCTGTTGGCATCAGACGGCGGATGTAGGATCAAATTCAGCTCATCCTGAGATATGCCTTCGATGTGTGGAGAATATAGAAGGCTCTGGAGAGGTAAGAGAATTTGCCTGACAGTTCAGGATGCTAAATCCGAGTCTTTCGTAAATTGAAATGTCTACCATGGTGAAAGGCGAGCCATTCAAATTCAGCGAACGGACTGTTCGAATTCACTGTGGTATCGCATTACTCATCGTGATCGTTGATCAGATCACGAAATGGCTCATCCTTTCTACCCTGGAACCCTATAGCTCCACCGCGGTCACTGGCTTTTTTAACCTGGTGTTGGTGTACAACAGGGGGGCTGCTTTTGGGTTTCTCGCCAATTCGAACTTTGACGTGAACCTGTTCTTCCTGATCGCCAACTTCGTGGTACTTCTCGTGCTGTTTATTGCACTTCGGACTTTATGTCCTCCACGAAGTCAGTCAGCGACGGCAATCTGGCTGATCATTGGCGGTGCAATCGGGAATATGATTGACCGACTGGTTCACGGTCACGTGATTGATTTTCTGGATTTTCACTACTCAGGATGGCACTATAGTGCCTTCAATGTTGCGGACTCCGCAATTACAATCGGAGCGATACTGCTCGCCATGGAGATGCTTGGGCTTAAGGTGATATTTCGGAAAATTGATTCTACAAAACCAGACTCACTCACTTAGTAATCTGCATCAGACGGACAATTTCTGTTCGAACTGATCCTGATATCCGTATATACCAGGGGTCCCGCCTGTATGAATGAACAACATATTCCGAGGCGCATCTTCGGACCTGGCACGCTTCAGTAAGGCAGCCATTGACTTCCCCGAGTAGGTCGGGTCCAAAATCAACGCTTCTTCGCGCGCGGCGAGAAATATCCCATCCCACACCTCAGAATTTGCTTCGCCGTATCCCGGAAAAAAATGTTCGTCTGAAACAATGATGTCATCATCTTGAACTGAAGATTTCACTTGCAGCAAATTCGCTATTTCATGGCACCTTGTTCTAATTCGCTCCCATTGCAGGCTGCTTTCCCGACGTACACAGACTCCAAAAACCTTGACTGGCATCCCTATTGCTCGAAGTCCGAACAGCAAGCCAGCGTGAGTGTTGCCACTACCAGAAGCGACGTAAATTTCATCAATTTCCAGATTTCGCTGCGACAGTTGCTGTTTCAGTTCAATTGCTGCACGCACGTAACCCAAAGCGCCTAGTGGTTTGTGCCCAGGCGCCAAGGGAATAATGTAGGGTTTAAGTCCTGAGATCTTAAGATCCTCAGCGATCTCTCGAAGCCTTGCATCAGCGCCAAACTCATCCTCTCCTTCGTCATAGTAATGCAGTTGCGCACCGAACAATCGGTCCAACAAAACGTTGCCTGAAGAATGGTAGTGGGAGGAATCGTTCTCCACTCGCGATTCAAGTTGAATGTGACACTTAATCCCTAATTTTGCGGCGAGCGCTGCTGTGATGCGGACAAAGTTCGACTGGACAGCGCCTGTAATCATGACGGTATCCGCCCCTTGCGCCTTGGCATCGCCAAAATAGTATTCAACCTGCCTGACCTTATTGCCGCCAAATGCGAGATTGTTGCAGTCATCTCGCTTAACGTACAGTTGCGAAATGCCTGACCACTTGGACAGGTTCTTCATGTACTCAATCTCAGTCGGATGATCAAAAACCGGTACACGGGGATAATTTAGAAAAAGGCCAAGTCCTTGACCGCCAAATTTTTGATTCAATTTAACTTCCTTTCAGTTAAATTCCGCTCCCAGGTAAGACTGCTCCGTTCGAATTCATTAGAAAACAGCGTGTTCAAAATAAAGACGCTGTCAACGGTTTGGCAATTTACTAGATCCCCTTTACCCCTTCAAAAAGACTGTATGTCTAATGAAATCTTCAATTGTGTCTCATTCAAACTGAGCTGCCTGTAGCGTAATTGTGTCCAAGGTACAGATACAAAGGCAGTGCTGACGACAAACCAACGCAGATACCTGTCGGAAGCGCAAACCACCAAGTTCTAATTTTATGCTGGTGAGCATCACAGAAAGACTAGATCAGAAACACAACTAACAAGATGAATTTGAAACGATCCATACCAGTGAGCATCGACTAAGAGAGTTTGTCGGGTCCGGCTTTACGAACATTTTTTTCGGATAGCACAACTTTGGAACCTGTCAAATGATAAGCAAATGATTCTACTCGGAATCAGTGCAAGGTCATCATTCTATAAGTGAAAAAATACTGGTGCGAGCCTGTCGAGAGACATGCTGGAGCGAATTTCTTAAATTGTTGGAATCTAAAAATCTCTTCAGATATTACTGCTAGACGAAAAACTTCTGACATGTTTCTCACCTGAAGAACGCTTATGGAGCCTTGATATAAAATTGAATGCGCACATTGTCTTACTACGCAACAGACGCCTTGATGGGGAACACCATGGTAGAAAAGTCAATTATCCCAGCAAGAAAAGGAAAAGCCGTTATTCTTGACAGAGGTCAATCCATTCGCGTGATCGATACCCACGGCTCTCAGGTAGTCGACACCTGGATATTCAATCGTTACAATGTCAAAGAATTTCAGTCGAACGAGCATACGCGGCCTGCATTGCTGAATATGAAATTGCGCCCTGGAGATTTGCTTTACACCAATAAGCGGCAGCCGATCGCAAAAATTGAGGAAGATACGTCTCCGGGCATACACGATATGCTAATGTCTGCCTGCGATACCTATCGATATGAGTTGCTTGGTTGCACCGAGTATCACGAAAACTGCACCGACAATTTGGCGGCCTGCATGAAAGAGTTAGGGATCGAAATTTTCGAAACGCCCTGCCCAATCAATGTCTTTATGAATATTCCGTGGACCGATGATGGGGAATTGTCCTATCAGCCTCCTCAAACGAAGCCAGGAGATTACATTCAGTTTCAGGCACTGATGGACTGTATTTTTGCTTTCTCAGCCTGTCCAAATGATATTCTGGCAACCAATGGGCTTGATGGCAGAATCAAAGACACTCATTTTCAGATTCTCTGATACCTCCGTGTGCAGTCGAATCGTTCAGTTCTACTATCCTAAACCAACAGTGGACTGTATGTTTCCCGATTCCTACAGACACACTTTGGTCAATTCGTACACAACTTTAACCCCGAAGAGTCTAAAGCCTGCGTTTTCATGCTCCCAAATCAGTCATTCTGGCTTCACAAGAGCCCCAAACTATTTTCTTGGCCATTTTTCCTTGGCTAAACTGAGTCTACTATCCTCCAGAATTTAAGCACAATAATTTAGCAGGTGTGTAACAAGCTTATCGTTTGTGCAACATTACCCTAAAAATAAATTAATTTCCCCGGTCCTGAATAATCCAATAATCGTCAGTAAATGATTGATAAACCGCCTCATATATGACATGACACTGGTAATCGCGTCACATTCAGACTGAGCTGCCTGTAGCGCGATCGTGTCTAAGGTACAGATACAAAGGCAGTGCTAACGACAAACCAACGCAGAAACCTGCCGGGAGTACGAGCCACCAGGTTCTCACTTTATGCCGGCGAGCATCATAGAAAGACCAGATTAGAAACACAACAAACGAAATAATTACATCGGCTGCGAATCCACCCGCTGCTCCGTTCGCGAAAACTCCAGAAACAAAAGCAACAAGATCAATTCCGTTAGCAGCGAAAAATGAACCAACAAAATACCAAGGTGCGATAGTACCCAACAAAGCTGCGCCAAGGTAAAAAACCTTTAAATTCATACCATAATTAGGTTGGTAACTGATGTTAAGCGGCAGTAACTTCCAACCGATTTTTTCGTCGTCTTTGAATCAGGAGAATACCCGCTAGAACTACGATCGCTGGTACGTAAAACACCTCTTTTGGCATGCGGTCTGCAGGCTGTTGAATGTGATCAATGACAACCGGCTGGTCTGCATAGTAGTCAAACAAGTCACCTATTTTGATGAACAGATCGGTGCCAACAAATGGTTCTTCAATTCTCATCTGCCCATCTTCTGAGATGACTGTCAAACCGGCCGCCTCTAACCGTTTTTCTGCTTCCGGCAGATTACCTAGCGGAATTAGGACTGTAGTACTGGTAATCTCGCCTGAGTCAAAATCGGGCCCACTCACAACGATTGTCATCACCCCATCCTGAGGAATGTCATCAACAATCTGGTAGACTTTGGTTGGTTCAACTTTCTCGAACGGTTCGTGAATCTGATCTAACCAGTATCCTGGACGAAATAGCGTGAATGCAACCAGCAAAAGCACGGCCGACTCCCACAGCCGATTACGTGTGAGAAGGAAACCCTGTGTGGCTGAAGCAAAAAGCATCATCGCGATGACAGCCACAACAAACACAATAAACGCCTTGCCAATCGATACATCGATCAGCAAAAGATCAGTATTGAAGATGAACAGGAACGGCAATAATGCAGTACGAATATCGTAGGCAAATCCCTGAATTCCTGTCTTGATCGGGTCTCCTTTGGAGATGGCTGCAGCCGCAAAGGCCGCTAGCCCAACCGGTGGTGTGTCGTCCGCCAGAATCCCGAAGTAAAACACAAACAGGTGAACTGCAATCACTGGGACAACCAATCCATTTTGTGCACCTAACAGCAGAATGACCGGTGCCATCAATGACGACACGACAATGTAATTTGCAGTGGTCGGTAGTCCCATTCCCAGAATCAGACTCATCACTGCAACCAGCAGCAGCATGGCAATCAAGCTTCCGCCTGAGAGAAATTCGACAAATTCACCAACGACCTGATGAGCGCCTGTCAAAGAAATGGTACCAACAATAATGCCAGCAGCGCCAGTGGCTACTGCAATTGCCACCATGTTGGATGACCCGGCAATCATACCATCCTTCCATTCAACTACTCCCTTGCGAAATTCAGCACCGAAATCACCTGTTTTTCTGAAGAACGCCTTGATGGGGTGCTGAGTCAACGCGACGACAGTAATTGCAATCATCGCCCAAAACGCCGAAAACGCAGGCGACAACCGCTCAAGCACAATACACCAGATCAGAAT
>CAZYSR010000459.1:0-3660 GCA_964649525.1 uncultured Gammaproteobacteria bacterium | reverse complement strand
ACAGAATCGGAAGGGCAGGAATTCAATCCATCGTCAAGTGTCAGTGGGAAGCCACTCGTGCAATTGGACTGTCGCGCTTTCGTGTGCTAAGCGACATCATCATGCCACAGGCGTTGCGGACAATCCTGCCGCCATTGGCTGGACAATTTATTACGCTGGTGAAGGATTCGAGTATCGTGTCGTTGATATCAGTTCAGGAGTTAACTTTTCTGACTCAGGATGTTTCCAATACCACGACCCACTTTTTCGAAGCTTGGATGATTACCGCTGTCTTGTATTTCATGATGTGTTTTCCGCTCGCGGTATTGTTCCAGAGATTTGAGCGATTCGGCTTGGGTATTCAAAGAAACTAGGAGTGTTGATATGTCAGACCATGCAGAAAATAAAAATTCCAACCCGGCTCGCAAGGAACTTTTGAAATTCGTTAACGTAGGCAAATGGTACGGTGAATTTTGTGCGCTATGGGACATCAACCTGACTGTTCATGCAGGTGAACGAATGGTCGTTTGTGGCCCATCCGGTTCTGGTAAATCAACGATGATACGGTGTGTCAACCAGCTTGAAACCTTCGAAGCTGGTGAAATTCTGATCGACGGAGTTGTCGTCCAAAGTGACCCGAAGTCATTGCAAACCATTCGCCGTAAAGTCGGAATGGTGTTTCAGAACTTTAATCTGTTTCCGCACATCACGGTAATTCAGAACCTCATGTTGGGGCCAATCCGTAATTTAAAAGTATCAAAAAAAGAAGCGGAAGAAAGAGCGATGCACTATTTGGAAAAGGTTCGCATTGCTGAGCAGGCAAAGAAATACCCCAGTCAACTGTCTGGTGGTCAGCAGCAGCGCGTTGCGATTGCAAGGTCGCTATGTATGCACCCGGAGGTGATGCTGTTCGATGAACCGACATCTGCCCTCGACCCTGAAATGATTTCTGGTGTATTGGACATTATGGTGGAATTAGCGGAAGGCGGAATGACGATGATGGTGGTCACGCATGAGATGGGATTTGCCAAACAGGTAGCAGATACGATGGTCTTCATGGACCATGGTGAAATCGTCGAAATAGCCCCTCCAAATGAATTTTTCACCAACCCCAAGAGCGAGCGAACCGAGCTTTTCCTCAGCCAGATATTGCAGCACTAACTGCTGTGCGCTCAGATCAACGTTATTCAATATTCACTCTGATTGGTGGCGCAGTTCGCGCTCACAGGCATTGGAAGCCAGCTTGGCGAAGTCCGCAACCTAAGGCGCAATACGATGTAGTCATCATCGGTGGCGGTGGGCATGGTCTTGCTACTGCCTACTATCTGGCGAAAAACCACGGTATCCACAATGTCGCTGTGGTTGAAAGAAACTGGATTGGTGGCGGCAACAGTGGTCGTAATACTGCAGTTGTTCGATCCAATTACCTTCGTGATGTCAGCATCCGATTCTTTGACAAGTCGTTGCAGCTCTATGAAGGATTGAGTCGGGAACTCAACTACAACATCATGCTCAGCCAGCGCAGCGAAGTCGATGTGCTCTTGACTACCGTGAGTATGCGCAACATGAGAAGACGCGCACTCAACATGAATCGACTGGGTATCGAGTTTCAGATGTTGACGCCCGATCAGGTTAGGCAGCGAATTCCGATTCTGGCTCCTATGGAAAACTGCCGCTTGCCCATTCTAGGTGGTTCAGTTCAGGAACGTGCCGGCATTGCCAGGCATGATGCAATTGTATGGGGGTATGCGAGAGGTGCTGACTCTTACGGTGTCGACATCATTCAGAATACCGAAGTCACAGCAATCCGTCGGGGCGATGATGGCGCGGTCACTGAAATTGAGACAAATCGAGGGCGAATAAAGACTAACAAAGTGGCAATTGCAACCGGTAATGAGAACGCTGCAGTGGCGAGTTTGGTCGACTTGAGACTCCCGCTTCGCTGCTATAACCTACAGGCATTCGTATCTGAACCAATCAAGCCAGTTCTTGATGTTGTCGTTAATTGCCCTGATTTAGGGGTATATCTCAGCCATTCCGACAAGGGAGAGTTGGTGATTGGTGGGGCGACGGATGCGCAGCAGATTTCATTTCGAAAGGGTGGTAAGTTCCCAATGCTGGAAGACACCGTATCGGGGTTACTTGAGCTTTTTCCTACCTTCCGACGGCTTAAGTTGATGCGGCAATGGGGCGGTGCTCTGGAATTCGCTCAGGATGGCAGTCCGATAGTTTCCGCAACTGAAGTAAAAGGGTTCTATGTCAGTGCTGGTTGGTGGGGTGGATTCAAGGCCATTCCTGCTGGTGGTATGACTTTTGCGCACTTAATCGCCCGCGATGAGCCACACCCGCTGGCGGCGGGATACGGGATGGAGAGATTTTCCACATTGAATTATCTGCTTGAAGGTGGAACGACAGTTCCGACCGATTGAGTGATCTGCACTGTACTAACCGAATAGTGTTCGCAAATTTGGATTTTATCCGATCAAAATTTTCCGATTCGCTGATAAGGATAGCCACTCGATGTTATTAATCCATTGTCCATGGTGCGGGGTACGCGCTGAGTCGGAATTCAGGTGTGCCGGTCAAGTGAAGCCGCCGCGCAGTGAGTTTATCAACAAAAGTGACGAAGCCTGGCTTGAATACCTCTATCAGGCGGACAATCGCCGCGGAATTTTAGAAGAATATTGGTGTCATGAAAAAGGCTGTGGCGAGTGGTTCAAGTTGCGGCGCGATACCACAACGCATGAGATCATGGATGAGGAGCCGGACTCATGAGTCGAGCAAACTCAAAAAGACTCGATTTCGGTGGTTATATTGATCGAACGCAAAGCCTGAAATTTAAATTTAATGGCAGGGAATATGTCGGGTTTCAGGGCGACACACTCGCTTCAGCACTCATGGCAAACGGAGTTAACGTCCTTTCCAGAAGCTTCAAGTATCACCGCCCGCGTGGGGTTCAAAATCGCGGCTATGCCGACGTCACCTCACTTGTACAGATTGCAGGGAAAAATGAATCTCCCAATATGCTTGCAAGCGTTCAGCCACTGTATGAAGGCCTCGAAGCGTTCAGTGTGAATTGCTGGCCGAGCGTCAGTTTCGACATTGGTTCGATATTCGGTGCGTTTTCCCCGATTCTTCCAGCGGGTTTTTATTACAAGACATTCATGTGGCCCAACTGGCATGCATTTGAGCCGCTGATCCGGCGTGCTGCCGGCTTCGGCAAGTCACCCAGGCAGGCACCTGCTGGTCAATTCCTGAACCGGTTTGATCATTGCGATATTTTGGTAATCGGTGCCGGTCCTGCTGGACTGCTAGCGGCTTTGACCGCGGCGAAGTCGGGGGCACGGACCGTGATTGTCGATGAAATGACTCAGCCAGGTGGCAGTTTGCTATACAGCAAGACAGAAATTGAGGGGCAGTTTGCGATTAATTGGATAGCTCGTACTGTTGATGAACTGAAAAGCATGGACCACGTAACCTGCCTTTGGAATTCGACAGCCTGGGGCTACCAGGAAGGGAACATGGTGTGCGTTTCGGAACGTGATCCGAAACCCATAGAACTGATCGGTCGAAACTGGAAAATTTGGGCGAAGCAGGTTATTTTGGCAACAGGGGCAATCGAACGGCCAATCGTCTTCGAAAACAATGATGTACCTGGTGTGATGCTCTGCTCCGCAGTGA
>CAZYSR010000458.1:0-1995 GCA_964649525.1 uncultured Gammaproteobacteria bacterium | reverse complement strand
TCCTGGAAGAGGGCTTCTGGAGCCTCTGCTACAACCCCAGTCAGCAATCAGATTAGCTCACTTTTCTGATACTCGGCATTTTTCAGCCAGTCCGGATTGATCTCAACTCCCCAGCCGGGTTCGGAAGGAACAGTGACGTGCCCATCAAAAACATCGAAAGGGGGATTGAGAAACAAACCCTGTTGCCAAGGATAGACATCCTCACCTTCGATAGCAAATTCAAGATATTTCCCCGCGTTTTCAATAGCTTTCAAAAAGTGCATGGTGAAAATTGTGACCATAGACAAATTGGCTGCATGTGGAGTAACCGGTAATTCAGCTGGTTTCGCCATTTCCGAGACGCGGAGCGCTCTTGAAATGCCGCCGACATAGCAGATATCTGGCTGCACGATATCAACCGCTCGCATCTCAATCATTCGACGCCAATTTGGCAAATAGCAATCCTGTTCCCCTCCTGTCACATCGATGTTCAGCGCATCGGTTACCTGCTTGGTCTGTTCGAGTTCCCAGTAAGGACAGGGTTCTTCAAAATGCGAAATACCATTGTCCTCCAGCATTCGTCCGACTTCGATCGCTCGTGGTGGTGAAAATCCGCTGTTGGCATCAACAAGCAAGGCAACCTGATCATCAAGTCCTTTTCGAATACAAGGCACAATCGATTCAGTTCGACCTGGCCAAAAATCCGCATCACGCCCGCATTCATCACCCACACGAAACTTGAACGCATCATATCCATAAGTATCGCGAAGTTTCTGGAATCGCTTTAATTCTTCTTCAGGTGTAATGTCTCGCTTCATGGACGAACCGTAAACTCTAAGTGGACCTGGTGTTCCACCTAGAAGTTCGACGACCGGTTTTCCTTGTCTTTTTCCGCGAAGATCCCAGATTGCTGTATCGAGGCCAGCCAATGCGCGACACATATAGCTTCCAGGGAATTTATGCTCCCGTTCATAGATTGTGTCAAGCAACAAGTCTAATTCACCGGTATTTTGACCCAGTGCCCAAGGAGCGACCTGCCGGTGCAGAATATGACAGGTGATATCAGCGTTATAAGTCGATACCTGCCCCCAACCTTCATCACCTGTATCAGTGACAACGCGAACAAACCCAACCTTCAGTTTGGCGAATGTCTCTATACCTGCGATTTTCAGATTTTCAAATTGTGATGCCTCTGTCATGTATTGCTCGTGCGATTGAAATGGAGTCGAGAATGATAGCCGAAATCACAGCGAATCTAGATGTTTAGCGGAAGAGAACTTTGTATGATGAAATGGACAATTAAGTCCCACAAGTAAACAAAATTAATGCTGAGTTCAATATTTCTTCAGTTCTCTGCTATCATCAATGTTGAAGAAGCTGACTACCTACCTCTATCGAACTCATCAGCAAAAAATGTCTTCTACATTCAACACCCGTCGACGTATTCTGAACAGTATTGCAGCTGCGTGCTTGGCGATACCTCTTTCCAAGAGTGCATACGGTAAGTCCATTGGTTATGCATTCTCAGGACCCGCGGCCGATCGCGGTCTCGGACTCGAGCCTCTGATCCCTTGTACCTCGGGCACCCGCTCATCGACAGCAGGTCCGTTCTACACGCCTTCAACACCGCTTCGCAGTGATTTGAGAGAGCCTGAAACCAAAAATCCAACACTGGTGCTCGAAGGTTTGGTGTTGACCAATGATTGTCGTCCGGTCGCTGGTGCAGTCATTGACATCTGGCATAGCGACGAAAATGGTCGATACGATAACGTTGGTTACCGCTATCGCGGGCATCAGTACACAGATTCTGCAGGTAGTTATCAATTTATCACGATTCGACCAACACTCTATAGCGGACGAACAGAGCATATCCACGTCAAGGTTCAGGGGGAAGGCACGCGTCTTTTGACCACACAAATTTATTTTCCAGACCAGCAGGCTCATAATTCACAAGACTGGATTTATAAAGATGAACTACTAATGGACCTGAAGAAAACCGACCAGGGCTGGTACGGC
>CAZYSR010000457.1:0-6294 GCA_964649525.1 uncultured Gammaproteobacteria bacterium | reverse complement strand
GCCATGACTTCTGCCGACCAAAAAGGCATTTGCCGTCTCGTACAACTGAGACAATGATTGCTGGATCAGTCCGAGGGAAGTGATTTTTCTCACATTTTTCATTAGCACATCTTCGAACATGTCCGCCTTGTACTGAATAGGTGTCAGACCCACAGAGCCCGCAGAATTGATGTGCCCAGTGCCAGTTGAACATTGCCTTGGCATAAGACAACAGCGATGCATTGTGGGCTTTGAGGTTGCGACCGCATTCTCTCAGACCGGTAAATCCTCTCCCGTCATCGGCTACCCGGTCGGCGGCTTGGGCGCTGCCGAGTTCGGCAGCAAAGTAGTGCTTTGATTTACGCGAACCCAGAAAGACAATGTTTGTGATATCGGACGCGAGTTCATCAATTTGGTGAGCATGAAAAAAGCACGGCTTGGTTTTTCGCTCTTTGGCAACTAGAAACTGATTGCCAAAGAAAACCAGGAATCGCGCAGAAGCGTCTGCCTGCAGAACACTCAGTCGGTCTTCTTTCTTACGTTGCTTGACTTTTCGGTCGAGATCGCTGTAAGTAAATACATTCAGCAACGACCGTTGAAGTTCATCCATTTAGCCGGGCAGATTGGAGGAAACAAATTCCTTTACTTGTTTAAATCGCTTTGCCACCGGCACGTCCGGGTGCAACCCTAAGATCTGACTCCGTTCATCCAGCCAGGCGATGGCGGGTTTATTGTACCGAACCGCGAGTTCGGCTTCTGAGGCAGTTCCCAGTTGCCCCGGCAGAATGACCAGTACAGCGCTGCTCAGTACATTGATGTGATTTCTGGAGGTTGGCCCCATTCCCAAACGGCCGGAATCCGGCAAATGGGTGAATACAGGCACTTCAATCCAGGGATTTGGATAACCTTCAAGCGAATCGTAATCGTTAGCCACCTCATCAACCCGTCCCGGAATCACGCCAATTGACAACCCACCTCTCTCTGAAGCGCTGGTGAATGCTCGGCTGACAGACAACATAACGCCTCCACCTCCGCCAGTCAACAGATGCACGGGTTGAGTGGCAAGCCACTTACCCAGTTTTGTGGAACGTTTACTGTGCAAATCAGATCCGGAACCGAGGACACCCACAATTGGCAGACGTTTTAAGGTGCCATTAACGTTAACGGTATCGTCCGACAGACTGGCGACATCAGAATATTGTGAGAAGTTCATTGCTGATTTAAGCGCTGTCTCAATTTGTGCGGTCGCTGTTTAGCCGCTTTGTTGAATTATTCTGAAAAAATGGAGACTTAAAATTTAGACTGAAGGACCAAGCGTAAAAATATAAAATTTTTTGCCAAATTTTCTAAATCTGTACTCCAGAATTACTTTTTAGCGACGATTTATGGCCCACATTATTGACGGAAAGTCTATTTCAGCGCAATTGCGTCAGAGCGTAACCGAACAGGTTACCGTGCTTCGTTCCCAACACGAGATTACCCCAGGTCTCGCTGTCGTACTGGTTGGGGAAAATCCCGCAAGTCAAGTCTATGTGAAAAACAAAATTATACAGACCGCCAATGCTGGAATGAATTCGTACTGTCACCGGCTCTCTGCCGAAGTATCCGAGGAAGAGTTGCTTAATCTGGTGGAACATCTGAACGCAGATCCGTCTGTGAATGGAATCCTGGTTCAGTTGCCGCTGCCTGATCAAATTGACGCTGACAAGGTAATCAGCATGATTGATCCCAACAAGGATGTTGATGGTTTTCATGTTATGAATGCGGGCCGTTTGACTGTTGGACTGGACGGTCTTATTCCCTGCACCCCGGTCGGTTGTATTATTTTGCTAAAGTCTTACCTGAATGACCTGACTGGCTGCAATGCTGTTATTGTTGGTCGATCGAATATTGTCGGAAAACCGCTTGCTGCACTACTTCTCAGAGAAAATTGTACTGTCACGATCGCTCATTCACGCACCCGAAATCTTGCTCAGGTCTGTCGCGACGCTGACATTTTGGTCGCTGCTGTCGGGCGGCCAGGAATGGTTAAGGGCGACTGGGTTAAGCCCGGTTCGACTGTGATAGATGTTGGCATTAATCGTATTGAAGGTAAGGGTGGCAAAACTCGGTTAGTCGGTGATGTGGACTATCAGGAGGCTTCAGAAGTTGCCGGTGCCATTACACCGGTTCCCGGTGGTGTGGGTCCCATGACGATTGCCTGTCTATTGCAGAATACGCTTCGAGCTGCCTGCCTTCAACATCGCATTCAAGTACCGCAAATTTAGAGCACCTTTCTACCAGCAGTATGCGGCCGCGGGAAAAACATCCCCCTTGGCGCCGCGTGGGTCATACCCAGCTTCGAGCAGTCCCGTATCTGGATCTCGTTCAATTGCCAGCAAAAAGCCCTCGGTCCAGTCTGGAACAATATTCACTTCATGACCGCGGCTTTCTAACTCAGTAATAACTGGCTCGCCGATTCTTCGTTCTAAATTGACATGGTTCGGAATTCGCTCATGTGGCGAGAAGAACCCTGGCGCATTCTGACTGGAAAATTTGGGTGCTTCTATCGACTCAGCGATGGTCATGTCAAACACTGTACGGTTCAGAATGAATTGCAGCATCCACTGATCCTGCTGATCGCCTCCCATGCTGCCGTATACCATCCACGGTTTTCCGTTGCGGTAGACAAGTGTCGGGCTGATTGTTGTACGAGGCTGTTTGTGAGGTGCCACCAAGTTGGGGTGGTTGTCAGGTGCCAGATAGAAGGTCATCAGCCTGTTGCCGAGCGGCACGCCAAGTGCTTTGACTACTTCTGAAGATTTAAGCCACGCACCGCTTGGTGTGGCGGAAACCATGTTACCTTCGCGATCAATGGCATCGACGTGTACCGTGCCATGTCCCCAGGACTTGCCACCAAGACGTTTTTCAGCTGGCAGCAAAGGCTTGCCATCAAATGGATCACCCGGCCGAACTTCTGCATTCGCACGGCGCGAGTCAATCAGATTAGCGCGCATTTTGCCGTAGGCATTATCTAGCAGAGAGGCAATGGGTACGTTCACATGCTTCGGGTCTGCGTACCACTGCTCGCGATCAGCAAAAGCCAGTTTGACAGCTTCGATCACCGTGTGCAGATAATCTGCCTGGTTGTGTACCATGGAGTGGAGTGGCAGATTCTTCAAAATGGACAGCACTTGAAGCAACACCGGTCCCTGGTTCCACGGACCGCATTTGAAAACCTCATAGTGTTCAAAATTGACTGAAACTGCACGCTCTATTTTGGTTTCGAAAGCTTCTAAATCGCTTCGAACAAGAAACCCGTCGCGTTCTTTTGAGTGCCGTTCAATTTCTGTAGCGATATCCCCTCGATAGAACTCACTGCGAGCGGCTTCTATGCCCTTTTCCCGACTGCCGGAAGCTGCTTTTTCAGTTGAAACGAGTGTCTGTAGAAGATCCGCAAGTGCCGGGTTGCGGATCAGTTGTCCAGGAGATGGAACATTTCCATTCGGTAAGTAGATCTCAGCAGTGTTTAACCAGTCCTGGCGAAATCGGGTTGCATTTTCATAAACGCCAAAGTCTGCCATATTCAAAATTCCGCGTTGTGCTGGAAATCCATCTCTGGCAAGCTTGAGAGCGGCGAAGCAAATCTCTTCCAAAGAAAGCGTGCCGAAGTTTTCAAGTGCCGTAGTCAGAGCGCTAAATGCTGCTGGTACCCCAGCTGCCAGAATTCCAACATCGGGGACTTCATTCAGTCCACGCTGCAGATAAGCGTCAACATTGGCAGCAGCCGGTGCCATCGTATTTCCGTTTATAACCACGGGCTGATTTCGATCAGCCATTTGAATCAGCATGGGACATTCGCCACACAAGGTATGCTGATGCGGGTTGACTACACCCTCGACGAAAGCGGCGGCTACAGCTGCATCGACCGCGTTACCACTCGCTTTTAATATGTCGGCGCCGGCGTTGGCGGCCAAGTAGTGTTCGCTGGTAATCGCGCAGTGGGTTCCAAAAAGACGCGGGTGAAACGGTGTTGCGCGAATCTGTTCTTCGTTTCGATATCGAATGGCCACAATTGCAGCCCTCGGCTAGTTAGGAATGTATCAGAATAGTCCTTCGATTTGACCGCTGCTGCCTAAGTGAATCGAATTGGCTGCTGGAACGCGGGGGAGTCCCGGCATGGTCATGATGTCACCGCAAATTGCAACAGCAAATCCAGCTCCTGCGAGAAGTCTGACTTCACGGACTGGTACGACATGTCCCTCAGGTGCGCCAGTCTTGGTCGGATCGACAGAGAAACTGTACTGCGTCTTTGCCATGCAGACTGGCAGGTGACCAAATCCAGTTTCCTGAAGTTGCGTAAGAAAGCTTGCAGCCTTGCTTTCCACTGCAATATCGGAGGCACGGTAGATCTCTCTTGCCGTAGTGCGAATTTTTTCCTCAAGTGGCATTTCGTTGTCATACAGCAACTTGAAACCAGACTCACCAGAATCAACTATATCAACGACTTTATGTGCGAGCTGCTCTGTGCCTGCACCACCATCTGACCAGTGAGTGCACTCAATCGCTTCAACACCGTATTCAGCACAGGTCTGTCTGACGGCTCCAACTTCAGCGTCGGTATCCGAGACAAATCGGTTTATCGCAACGACCGCTGGCAAACCATACTTGGCAAGGTTTGACAGATGGCGTCGCAGATTGACACATCCTGTTTCAACGGCTGCTACATTCTCCGTTTGAAGGTCAGACTTTGCAACACCGCCATGCATTTTCAGTGCCCGGATTGTAGCGACGAGCACTACTGCCGACGGATTGAGTCCCGCTGAGCGACACTTGATATCAAAAAATTTCTGGGCTCCCAGGTCGGCACCAAATCCGGCTTCAGTTACCACGTAATCTGACAGTTTAAGAGCAGTACGGGTCGCAATCACGGAATTACAGCCATGGGCAATATTGGCAAATGGACCACCGTGTATAAACGCTGGGTTATTTTCCAGAGTCTGTACCAGGTTCGGTGCGAATGCATCTTTGAGCAGCACGGTCATCGGTCCTTGAGCTTTCACGTCGCTTGCTGTCACTGCGGAACGGTCACGTCGATAGCCGACGTTGATTCTGCCAAGCCTTGCTTCCAGGTCCGAAAGGCTGTTAGCAAGACAGAATATCGCCATAATTTCGCTGGCAACTGTAATATCGAAGCCGCTTTCCCGCGGAAAGCCGTTGGCAACGCCTCCCAAAGAACAGGTAATCTGTCGCAACGCTCGATCATTCATATCAACGACGCGGCGCCAGGTAACGCGCCGACTGTCAAGATTTGAATCAGCCCCCCAATAAATTGAGTTGTCAACCAATGCCGACAGCAGATTATGAGCAGCACTGATGGCGTGGAAATCACCGGTAAAGTGAAGGTTGATGTCTTCCATCGGAACGACCTGGGCGTAACCTCCTCCGGCCGCGCCGCCTTTCATGCCGAAACAGGGTCCGAGACTAGGCTCTCTTAGACACATCATGGCATTTTTATTGATGCGATTGAGGGCGTCACCCAAACCAACGGAGGTTGTCGTTTTGCCTTCGCCTGCAGGGGTGGGGGTGATGGCCGTAACAAGAATTAACTTGCCATCCGGTTGATCGCTGAGAGAATCAATATAGTCAAGATCGATTTTTGCCTTTGTATGCCCGTATGGAACCAGGGCTTCGTGCGGGATATTCAGCTGTCCACTAATTTCCCCGATGGGCTTCATGGTTGCCTCGCGGGCGATTTCTATATCACTTTTTACCTGTAACACCGGCTAGTACTCCTCTTTATGGTGTTGCTCGAATCAATTCCGATCGCGCCCAGAACAAAATAAAACGCGTAGAACGCGCAATCGAGAAGTGACTGTTTGAAAGCCGCCGTGCAAAACGAATCCATCCCCCATTACCGACCAAATCGGCACTAATTCTCCGTCAATTCGTGCAAATTGTAGCGACTCGAAGCTTGAGGCGAAGTGCTTCAATTTTACTATATGCAAATACTGGGGGAGGAGAAAAGAGCCAGTCTATAAGCCGGGTTCTGTACGATTTAGCAATCGATGGCAGCCATTTGTCTAGGACTCACATCACTGCGAGACTCAAGCGACCTACCCAAGTCCAACGAGGGCTGCGTTATCGGACTTCTATTTGGTCTTGCTCCGGGTGGGGTTTACAATGCCGATTTCGTTACCGAAATCGCGGTGCGCTCTTACCACACCATTTCACCCTTACCTGCCTAAAGCGTCCAGAGTCTGGACGAAATCACCAGGCGGTATATTTTCTGTTGCACTTTCCGTCAGCTCGCGCCGCCCAGGTGTTACCTGGCAC
>CAZYSR010000456.1:0-3265 GCA_964649525.1 uncultured Gammaproteobacteria bacterium | reverse complement strand
GGCAGTCGAAGTAAAGATGGGTCTGATTGAAGAACCTTCACCAAATGAGTCGTTTTACACGCTAAAATTCGAAGGAGAAGAGGTTGCCAAATTCAAAAATATTTCGGTAATTGGTGGGTATCAGAAGCACCAAGTCTCTTTGCCTGAAAACGAGGTTAATAAGAATTCTTCATTTCTGATTCCAGAACCCGCCATTCATTCTTCGCCGGTTTCTGTTTAATGACATAGCCACCTGTTCCGGTGTTGTGTTCCTGATTGGTTCTGGTAGTTTGCAGTTCTCGTTGCATTCATTCTTCATTGAATTTGTTTTTTAAAATTACTAATTCTCTTGCTTCATGTAATAGTGCAGTATCTCTGGCAACTTAGAATTAAGGTGGTTAAATGCAAACGCATAATCACAATTTCTGTACATCTCATTTAGATCATTTAATCTACTTAACCAGCCGCCACCATCAACGACGTTTATCAATTGAACATCTGTAGTATTAGCACGTGAACGAGCAGAGTTATATCGGTGAATAGCCTCGTACATTGATTTTTGTTCACGGGCTCTAGATGTCTGTGATGATGCAGTTGTTAAATTGTAAGAAGACATTATCAATATTCTAGGTAAAACCAATTGAGGAACAACCACATCGACCTCTTTATTGTCAACAAAATCTACATAACCCTTTTCCCACGTATAGCCTGATTCAATGACAATTGAACCAATACTCGATTCCAAGGCAAATCCTGTTCTTGTGCTGTAAAGAGATTGCAAGCTGTTATGAATTTTAGCTACCAGGTTCTCACGAATACGATTTAACCAATCTTCCGGGAGTCTAAATCGTTCAGAGGTATACCAAGGAATTCCATCATAACCTGATGGTTCAATCAGGAACTCTGCAATTTGCCGTGTAGCATGAATATTGCTGCGTCTTTGAGCCCAACTTTTCTGGTCAGGACAAAGTACCATACAAACTCTATCAAGAGCTTCGAGGGATCCTTGCGTGGTCGCCAATATAAGCTGCAATCGTTTCTTGTACTCTTTGGTATTGGACACGCGTAATATCGATTCAATATCACGAGACTCCCCAACTTTCACGTCAGGAAAAGTCACCCCAGATTCAGCCTGCTCTATTCTATTCTGTCTTTCTTCATAAATCTCTCTTTCAATTTCAGGAAAGTCCAAGAAAGGAGACATTCCATCCAACAACTCGTTGAAAGTCAACTTGCGCGGTTTATCCAATGCATTGATTCCTGAATGTCACAATCACGTATCGAAACTATTTTTCGAAGATGATATGAAGCAAAAACATTTTCAAATTTAGTTTGCTCAGCACAATTTAATTTTTCTTGTGAAATCTTTTGGTAGTATTGATCAATCTCAGTACCAATGAAATCTCTACCCATTTGTTTAGCTGCTACCGCACCTGAGCCACCTCCACAAAATGGATCCACCACTAAATCACCTGGATCGGTCGTCATCAAAATAACTCTTTCAATTAAATGCACCGGTAGTTGGCAAGGATGATTTTCTACTCTCTTGGATGCATGTCGAACTCTGTGAATATCATCCCATACATCGCTAATTTGATAACCAAATGGGTGACGCAAATGCTCTTTGCCACCGTAATCTTTTAGAAACGCTTTGCACTTGCGACATTCCTTATGCGGTGCTCGTACATCAAAGAATTTGCTATTTTTTGTCTTGGTGTAAAACAGAATACCGTAATGTGCTGGTTGTAATGTTTTGCCTAACGGTTTCCCAGTAGAATTCCATGCAATCCAGTGGCGAAATACTGCTAAATCATTCAATATCGGTGTAGTATGAATTAGCAGTCTGGGGATGTTATAAACCAGCAAAGAGCCATCATCTTTTAATATTCTTAACGCCGATTCAATCCAGTTTCTTGTCCAACAAAGATAATCGTTAAGCGGCAAATTGTCTTTGTACGAGTTATAGTTTTTGTTTAAGTTAAACGGCGGGTCGGCAAACACTAGTTGAACTGACTGCTCTGGTAGGGAATTCATAACCTCAATACAATCCATATTCACAACTGTATTCAGCATTGGAGAAATCTTCATTTGACCAACTCCTTGTATGGCAGTTGCTTGCCATACATGATTTGAGCAACCCATTGCATCCGCTCGATTGTGTCTTTGGGGCGGATATTGTGCCGACCTGCAAACTCGTTTACACACCGAGCCAGGTACTTTTCGCTCATTCGGTGGAAAGTGCCATGAAAACCACGCTTCAGCAATTCCCAGAATGACTCAATACCGTTCGAGTGAGCCGGTTCTTTGACATATGCGCCTATGGAGTGATTGACTGTTTCGTGCTTCTCATTGACGCTCTCGTAGGCAGAGGCAAAATCAGTGTAAAGCGTTGCGTCATTCTTGACGTTATCCTGAATGTATCGGTTGATGCTGGATGCTTCCGTGTTGGTAATTGGCGATGCTAATACTTTGCTTGTTCTCCGTTCCTTGCCACCGATAACGGCAGTCTTGCCAACAGTGCCACGCCCAGTATTTAGTTTCTTTGACTTGTGCTTGATCTTCTCTTTGCTACCGATGTATGTTTCATCGGCTTCGACCTGACCGCTAAATAATTCTTGAGTTTCATCGTCAAAGGTTTCTTTGACCTTGTGCATCATCAGCCATGCGCTTGTCTGAGTGATGCCAAGATCACGATGCAACTTCATACTACTTACTCTTTTCAAGTTGGTCGGCATTAGGTAAACCGCAACTGCTCACACCCGATAGCCAATTTGCGATGACTGCATCAGCATTTCAGTCTTGACCAAAGAGTCACTCCTGCATGACCGACACCGGTAAGGCTGGTTTCTGCGTTTTTCCACTGGTTTGATGTATATGTTATCAGAATTACAGGAAGGCCACTTAATTCCATTTGATTACATCCCTGAATCCAATCGTTATTTTGCCGCGCAACCCAGGAAGCGTTCAACCTGGTCCTTAAACCGCTGCCCAATTAACTCACTGGCGCGGGCTTTTCTTTCACCCATCGCACCTCACAGAGTGTGCGATGAATTCTCTTTGCCGAAATTCCGTCAATTTGCGTGAATCCCATAAAATCGCACCGTAAGGCTGGTTCAGATTACTCCAAATCGGAAAAATGAAGAGGTACTGGGTGTGCGTCCTGTTACAATCCCAGCTAGTCACGAGCAAACCTAAACGCTTAAAACCCGACAAACGAAGATGCCTGGAGTCGTTTCAGTAGCAGGGTAATTTTTGGTTGATATCTAAGATGTTTAACAAGTTTAAT
>CAZYSR010000455.1:0-1616 GCA_964649525.1 uncultured Gammaproteobacteria bacterium | reverse complement strand
AGTGGCACCGTACTGCCGGGTGATGTCGCTTTTCGGTTGTATGACACGTATGGGTTTCCTTTGGACTTGACCGCAGATTTTCTACGAGAAATGAATCTTACTGTGGACAACGAAGGGTTTGAACAGTGTATGCAGGAGCAGCGCAACAGAGCCAAACAGGCAAGCAAATTTGAGGTGCTTGGTTTGAAATCTCCAAATCTGGACATTGACGTCCAGTTCAGCGGCTACCAATCCACTAAGGAAGAAAGTGATATTGCAGCAATCATCGTAGATGGCAGTCATGAAACTGCTGTGATTGAGGGAGACGAAGCAACACTGATCCTTGAAGCCACACCTTTTTATGCCGAAAGCGGTGGTCAGGTCGGTGACCAGGGCATTATTTTGATCAACGGCAGTGAATTTCGGGTGGACGACACACAATATGTATCAGGTAAGGTAATCGGGCACATCGGCAGTGTTGTTAATGGTGAGTTTCATGTTGGAGATACAGTTTCGGCTGAGGTTGATGCGGAGCTTCGCAATTCGACAATGAACAATCATTCGGCTACGCATCTTTTGCACTCAGCATTAATGAACAATCTAGGTTCGCACGTCCAGCAAAAGGGTTCACTGGTCGCTCCAGACCGGCTGCGTTTTGATTTCGCACATGATTCTGCACTGAGCGGTGAGGAGTTGGAGAAAATCGAACGCGAGGTGAACGATGCAATCCGCCAGAACTATTCGGTTACGAAAGAACTGATGGACCTAGAGGCGGCGAAGGCGAAAGGTGCCGCAGCACTATTTGGTGAAAAGTATGATGCAAGAGTACGCGTCGTTGCAATGGGAGACTATTCACTTGAATTGTGTGGTGGAACACACGTTGATCGTACTGGCGATATAGGACTATTCAAAATTGTCGACGAGTCCAGCATTGCTTCTGGTATTCGTCGCATCGAGGCCTTGACCGGTACTAAGGCGGTTGAGTTGATGCAGGCAGAATCGCGAATGCTTTCCGAAGTTGCGCGTCTGATGCATACTGGTGTAGGTGAATTGCGAGATTCAGTCGCACAAACTTTGAAAAACAATCGATTGTTTGAGCGACAAATTTCCGATCTTAAGGCGCAATTGGCCACTCACGGTGGTAATGATGGTACTCTTTCGGTAGAGAAGGTTGGGGACATTCCACTATTGGTACGTCGACACGATGACACGGACGTACGTGATTTGCGAAACATTCTTTCATCGCTGCAGCAGAAGCTCGATTCAGGGGTGATCGTACTGGGCTCACTAAACAAGGGCAAGGCTACATTGATTTGCTCTGTTTCAGAAGACTGGCTTGACCGTCTTCATGCTGGCGACATTATTGGAAAAATTACGCCGATCGTCGGTGGCAAAGGTGGCGGGAAAGCACATCTTGCACAAGGTGGGGGTGCGGAAGGAGACAAGCTTGATGCAGCGCTTGAAGCTGTATCAACCGTCATTGCCTGAATTCGCAATCCCGCTTCCGCACTTCATACAAATTTCTGATTACTGATTAGTCTAGGTTCAAAACGATAAGCATGGATATTGTTGTCGAAAAGTTCGGTGGTTCATCCGTTGGCACAGTCGAAAAGATCAATCGAGTTGCGAATCGAGTG
>CAZYSR010000454.1:0-9337 GCA_964649525.1 uncultured Gammaproteobacteria bacterium | reverse complement strand
TCATAATATATGTTAATATCGTCTAAGTCTGAAATTTACAGATCTTCGAAATTTCGTTTTTGTTAATGGAGAATTTGATCATGAAACTTACCCGTCGAATCGCGATAGTCTCACTGGTAGCGCTCAGCCTTACACTTGGATTCGTTAGCAGTTCTTTTGCCGCCGACAAAATTTTGTTACGTCTGGCAACCTCCGGTTCAGAATCCGACCAGCGTTCGGTTGCAATGGCTGAAGTATTTGCACCCATGGTAGCGAGTTTCGCAGACTACCAGCCGGGTTATAACGGCACTCTGTTTGCTCAGGGTACCGAACTTGAAGCCATCAGTCGCGGAAATTTGGAAATGTCAATTGCTTCAGCCCAGGAATTGGCCCAGTTTTTTCCTGAATTCTCAATATTTGCGACCGGCTATGTCCATCAGGATGCAGCACATCAAGTGCGTGTCTTCAACCATCCTATGATGGATCCATTCAAAAAAACCGTTGAAGATGATTTGGGTGTAAAACTGTTATCGGTTATGTATCTTGGTCGTCGCCAAGTGAACCTGCGTCAGTCCAAGGATGAATTGACTGTCAAAACACCAGCTGACCTCAACGGTGTGAATCTCAGGATGCCAGGTACAGACGCATGGCAGTTTCTGGGTAAAGCGCTTGGTGCTTCACCTACACCTATGGCTTTCACGGAGGTGTATACAGCACTTTCGACTGGTGCGGTTGATGGTCAAGACAACCCATTACCCACTGTTGTCGACGCAAAGTTCTATGAAGTCACCAAGCAAATCGTATTGACCTCACATCTGGTCGATCTGAATTACATCGCGTTTTCGAAAGCGCTTTGGGATGAATTGACACCTGAGCAGCAATTAGCCGTTCAGCGAGCCGCTGATGCTGCAGCAGCAGTCGGTCGTTTGCGTCAACTTGAAAAAGAAGCATCCCTGGCTTCATTCATTCAGTCCCAAGGTGTGGATATTTACGAGCCCGATTTGGATGCTTTCCGTAGTCATGTCCAGGCACAGTATGTTGACAGTGAATTTGCCGCCAACTGGCCAAGTGGTGTACTGGATCAAATCAACGCACTTGGCAATTGATCCTTCCGGATAGCTGATTCCAACACTGCAGAGGGAAATCGTCATGATGCAACGAGCATTGAAGTATTTCTCCAGCGGTGCTGAATTCATCGCCGCCACCATGTTGGCGGCGATGTTTGTTACTTTTCTTTTGCAGATTTTCTCGCGCTACGTATTGCAAACCCCATTTGGATGGACGCTGGAGTTCTGTCTGATTCTGTGGGTCTGGATCGTGTTTTTCGGCTGCGCCTTCATCGCAGGTGAAAAGGACCATGTAACTTTTGATATTTTTTATCTTGCAGCCCCGCGTCGGGTGCGTCAGGTTATGGCGTTGATAACGTGCGCCGCTATCGTCATTGGAATGGCCTGGGCATTCCTGCCGACATGGGACTATATCGACTGGATGAAAATTCGTAAGACGACAACAGTGAAAAATCCGTTCACTGGCGCCAAGATCCCACTCCGTACCATCTTCTCAATCTACGCGATATTTATGGTAGCGGTTGTTTTACGTTATGCCTGGCGCTTTTTTGACGTACTGAAAAATGGCCCTCCCGATGAGGACCACGAACTTGTGGGGCGTGAGTCCGATTAGCCTCCTCAAACGCAGGAAGATGATACGAAATGAGTATTGAACTCCTAGTTTGCCTGGTCACCTTGTTCGGTCTGGCAGGAATTGGAACCCCGATCGGGTATTCCATATTGATCGCCGCTGTTGCCTATCTCGGTCTGGCAGGGCTGGATGTTGCACTGGCTGGAGAAAAGATTCTACAAGGTCTATATAAGAGCTTCGTCTTACTTGCAGTGCCACTGTTTATTACTGCCGCTAACATTATGAATGCCGGAACGATTTCGGATCGCCTGTTGAGTTTCTGCATTGCAGCTGTTGGACGATTTCGGGGTGGCCTAGGCCATGTGAATGTCATGGCTTCGCTGATATTTTCCGGTATGTCCGGGTCTGCCGTAGCAGATGCCGCTGGTATAGGGAAAATAATTATTCAGATGATGTGTAAAGACGGTCGATACAGCCGTGGCTACGCCGCCGCAATCACTGCAGCAACAGCAACAATTGGGCCAATTATCCCACCGTCCATCCCAATGGTTCTGTATGCGCTGGTTTCCAATGCCTCCATCGGTGCGTTGTTTCTTGCCGGAATTGTTCCCGGGTTAGTCATGGGTGCCGTACTGATGGGAATGAATGCTTGGATTTCAACTCGCCGCGGATTTGCCATGGAAGAGCCGGTACCGCTAAAGAAACTGCCCAAAGTCACGTTCAACGCATTCCCAGCACTGTTGATGCCAGTAATCTTGCTCTACGGTATTTACGGAGGTGTTACAACACCGACTGAAGCCGCAGGTGTCGCGGCTTTCTACGCGCTCGTCCTTGCTGGCCTTTTTTATCGTGCACTGTCAGTCAAGTCACTATACCGAATTTTTGTTGAAAGTGCCCGTTCCTCCGCCGCGGTCGGTGTTGTCATTGGCGGCGCATTGATTCTAAACTTCATCATCATTTCCGAAAACATCCCCGGCATGATGTCCGAAGTACTAACAGATTTAAACGTTCATCCACTGTTGTTTTTGCTCGCTGTCAACCTCATCGTGTTATTTTTAGGATGTGTGTTGGATGCAACAACTATTATCCTGGTGATCGTTCCGCTGTTTATCCCGACCTGTGAGGCACTCGGCATTGATCTGGTACATTTCGGCGTCCTAATCGTAGTCAATTCGATGATTGGGCTCATCACACCACCTTATGGTATTTTGCTATTCGTGATCAACGCAGTTACAGGAATTCCACTAAAGGAGATGATCCGCGAAATCTGGGCCTTTCTGGGAATACTGATCGCAGCGCTTCTGTTGATGATTTTAGTTCCTGATGTCGTCCTTTGGCTGCCACGCCTATTCGGGTATCAGGGATGATATGCGTCTGTCAGCCGCGACAAGTTTGGGTGCAGGAGATCTCTTTACCCGACTGGAAACAATCGCTGCTGCGGGCTTTACTGGTATAGAGCTCAGTGAAACTGATCTGATTGGCTTTGGGGGTACACCTGAAGAAATCGGAAAACGTGCGGCATCGCTGGGATTGAACATCGATGCTTTTCGATATACCCACGAATTCGACTGTCTATCAGGGAAAGATCGTAAGAAAGCGATTGCAAGTCTCGAGCATCAGCTTGATCTGAATCAGGCACTTGGTACAACGACACTGGTGGTGGCGCTTGCAATGTCCGCCCATTCGAACAGATTCTGCAACGATACTGCGGTCTGCGACGAATTGGCTTATTTGACCGAACGAGCCGACAGCCGTAACCAGCGTGTAGCTCTGAACGCATTGCCCTGGTCCTGCCAGTACCAGACCGAAATGAAGGCACTGGAGTTGATTGAGACAGTTAACCACTCCGCACTTGGTCTTGCGCTCAGTTCATATTATTCGCTGTCTTGCGGATTACAGCCGGCCCGGCTGCGAAGTATTCCTGGAGAACGGCTATTTCATGTGCAGTTGTCGGATGGACCCGTGCTGGACTCTGACGTTTCGCAGTTGAATGACCAATTTAGCATGTTGCCCGGTCAGGGTGATCTACCATTGGTGAGTTTTGTGCGGATCATCGCCCGCTTGGGATATGCCGGTTCTTGGTCATTGGCATGTGCCAATGACAAGCCCTCGTACGAGAAACACAACTATGTAAAAGACGGTTTTCGCGCACTGGTGACATTACTCGATGAAGCCGCCCGGTATGAACCAGTTATGTTGGCACCCATTCCCGATCTTCCAGCACGCGTCTATCCAACGGGTTTTGAGTTTATTGAATTTTCGGTTGATGAGGAATCCTGCGCGACACTGACAGAAAGATTGGAATCACTTTGTTTCCGTAAGGAACGCCATCATGTTTCGAAGTCAGTGCAATTGTGGCGCCAAGGTGCCATCAATATCTTGATCAATTCCGAAACGAAAGGTTTTGCATCTGAGGCTTTTGCAAAACACGGGCCAACGGTTTGCGATATGGCGCTACGAGTCAGGGATGCAAATCAAACTGTAGCCCGTGCTACCCGGTTAGGAACACCTGAATTCTTTCAGCCTGTGGCGGCGGGTGAACTCGACATTCCCGCAATTCGTGGTGTCGGCGGGAACATCGTGCATTTCATCGATGAAAAATCCGATTTGCACCGACTATGGGACGTCGAGTTTGATGCAGTTCCAAAAACACGGACCATACCACCTGCTGGTCTGAGACGAATTGACCATGTAGCACAAACAATGCGCTACCACGAGATGCAAAGCTGGCTAACCTACTACACTACGACATTCAAGATGAAGAAAACCACGGTTGTTGATGTAGCTGATCCTTGCGGCGTTATTCATTCTCAGGCAATTGCTAGTCCTGAAGGTGAGGTCAGACTGAACCTCAACGGTTCAGAGGAACACGATACATTTGCTGGTACATTTCTTGCAGATCAATCCGGTGCGGGTGTGCAGCATATCGCTTTTCTGACTGATGACATATTTGAATCTTCCGATCATCTGACACGAGCCGGATTGTCACGTTTGTCCATTCCAGACAATTACTACGACGATCTCAAGGTTCACTTCAATTTGGATGGTAAGTTAATTACTCAAATGCAGAAAAGCCAGATTCTTTATGATCGAGATGGTGATGGAGAGTACTTTCAGATTTACAGCACACCAATTTTTCAGGGATTCTTCTTTGAGATTGTCGAGCGACGGGGCGGCTACGAAGGCTATGGGGCTCGTAATGCATCAGTTCGTCTGGCATCCCAAATTCGATTCATGCAGGAGCGTCAGATTCAATGAGCAGACAGTCAGACGACATCGGCAAATGGTGGAGCACTTCAATTATCGATATGGCACCCGGAAAAATTGCTTTTCGGGGGCACTCGGTTGAAGAATTAATTGGCAATGTCTCGTTTACCGAGATGATCTGGTTGATGATTCGTGGGGAGATACCCTCCTCCAGACAGGCTGCACTCTTGGAATGTGCACTGGTTGCTGGGGTTGACCATGGGCCACAAGCTCCCTCCATCGCTGCTGCGCGCATGGCCGCCACATGTGGATTGGGACTCAATAATGTGATGGCAACTGGAATCAATATGCTGGGAGATGTTCATGGTGGAGCTGGAGAGGAGTGTTCAAAGTTATATCTTGCCATTTCTGAACAGTTAGATGGTGGTGGAGCTTTTGGCAGTGCAATTCGTGATGGAATTGCTTCCTGGCAGGAGGCAAATGGTCGATTTGTCTCTGGGTTTGGACATCGATTCCACAAACCGGTCGACCCTCGCGCACCTCGTCTTATGGAATTGGTGCGAGAGGCGGCAAAAGACGGTACGGTGTCGGGTAGATTTGCGGATATCGGGGAAGCTGTACAAACCGAAATCAGTCGTCAGTGCGGCACCGGGATTGCTATGAATATCGACGGTGCGACGGCTGTTATATTTTGCGAACTTGGGTTTTCTCCTCCGCTATCGCGCGGGCTCTTCTGTCTGTCTCGCTCTGTCGGTATTCTTGCACATGGTTGGGAGCAAATACAACAGGGTGGGCGGAACAAGGGACCAATGCCACCTCATATTCTGCCTCACTACGATTCAAAACACAATAATGGTTAACCCTGTCGGACCCCTGCGGGTCGGTCTAATCGGCACAGGGCAGATTAGCGACATCTATTTGCAAACCTGCGCTAAATTTAAAGAGATTGAAATCGTGGCCTGTGGCAGTCTCAATCAGGAAGAAAGTCGTGCGAAGGCCGTACTATATAACGTCGAACGAATTTGTGCTCCAGATGAGATCATCGTAGATCGTGAGATTGATGCAATTCTGAATCTGACCACTCCGGCAGCACATGCTCAAGTGAGTCTGGCGGCGCTGGAGGCTGGAAAGCATGTCTACTCCGAAAAGCCACTGGCTTCAAACATTGCTGACGCTGAACACATTTTGACGATGGCTGCTGCAAACGGACTTACAGTCGGCACTGCACCGGACACTTTCCTTGGAGGACGGTGGCAGACGGTGCGTAGATTGCTGGATGACGGCCTAATTGGCCGGCCAACTGGTGTAGCTGCTTTTGTTGGAACCCATGGTACCGAACGACATCATCCCTACCCTGATTTCTATTACCAGGCAGGCGGCGGTCCGATGCTTGATCTTGGACCCTACTACCTGACCGCAATGGTATTTTTTCTTGGTCCCATATCACGGGTTGCGGGTCTGGCAAATCGGGCTTTCGATCGACGTATGATTGAATGCGGTCCTCGCAACGGCACTTGGATGAACGTAGAAGTCGATACTCATGTTCATGGAATGCTGGAGTTTGAATGTGGTGTGATTGGGTCCATTACAATGAGTTTCGATGTTTGGGACAGCGAAACGCCTCGCCTGGAAATTTACGGCGAAAAGGGTACGATTTGCATTCCAGACCCAGATCCGATACATGGTGCGAACATTTTCCACGGCGAAGTCTGGTACAGAACACGAGAATCTTCGCGCTGGACGCATCAACCTCGTCCAACCGGACGTGAACAGTGGCAGGTAGCGGAAAATCACTACAGATTAAATGAAGACAGCCGCGGCATTGGCTTGGTTGAAATGGCTTATGCCATCCGAGAGAGTCGATTGCCACGCGCATCCGGTGAGCTGGCTTTTCATGTTCTGGAAGTCATGACAGGAATCCTAAATAGTTCAGGAAAAGGTGAGTTTGTCAAAATTGCCAGTCGACCACCGATTCCAGATATTCTTCCTGAACAGGATTCAGAGCATTTATTTTAAGGATGAGTTCATGTCTGTAAATACACTCGATTTTGCAGAACCGTTTTTCACCGTTCGTATCATCAGTGACTGCCCCAGTTATCAAGTGTCGGGTAAGACAATTCTTTTAAATCTTGCAGATGACCCTGTCAAAATTCTAGACCAACGACTAGGTGCACTCCAATCGGTCATTCTTAACGAAATATCAGTTGAGAACGTGGTGCATGCGGTCGTTGTTGAGCGCTTTGCAGACTACAAAGATGAGCATGAACTCATGATGCGCGTTCGTGAACGTTGGCTTTCAGCTTTCGAAGTGCGTGGCGAAGAACGCTTACGCGGAATTGAGCATTACATGTCACCCAAAATCTGGGTGGGACAGTTTGGTTTTACCATGTATCACTCTGCTGCCGTACCGTCTCACTTGGGCTTACATCGTAATCACGATTTCTGCCCGGTACCGGGATTTCGTGAAGTTCATACTCAAATTGTGGGCTTTGGTAAGATGCAGCAATACCGAGAAAATGATATTGAAACACTGTATCTTGAGGAATCGATGGCACCTGGAAACACCCATCGCCCAATGTACGACACCGAAGGCCACTACCCTTGGCATCAGTTTGAAACGATTACGCCATCAATCTTTATGGCAGTTGAGATGTTGCCAGATGGTGTATCGCCGCCAACCTTGTGAGCAGATAATCACAAAACGATTTACACTCAGCACACAAGAGAGTTCGTCATGATATTACCAAATTCAATCGACTTTGAAGGGCCGTTCCCGCTCTTGTCCCGCAGATTACGTCTTGGGGTGGTCGGCGGCGGTCGGGTTTCGGGCATTCAAGCGAGTGCTGCTCGTCTGTCGGACCGATGGGATATTGTTGCTGGCGCTTTTTCGTCTGATCCAACTCGTGCCAAGGCTGCGAGTAAAGACTGGATGTTGCCAGAAGAGCGCTGCTACACCTCGTTTGAAAAGATGGCAAAACTCGAAGCGTTGCGCGACGATGGGGTAGACGCAGTCATGATAACGACTCCGAATCACTTGCATTATTCAGGAGCCAGAGCGTTCCTTGAAGCAGATATTGATGTGCTTTGTGATAAGCCACTGACCAACGAAATTGAGGAGGCAGAAAAACTGATCGACCTGACTCGACAAACGGGTTGCATTTTTGGCGTTTCCTATGTGATGTCCTGTTTTCCGATAATCCGGCAAGCTCGGGAAATTGTTTTGAATGGTGAAATTGGTCAAATTAACCAGGTTCATGTTGAGTTTATGCAGGACTGGATGACACCAGAGGATGTGGCTGATGCTCCGCACGTTAAATGGCGACTTGAACCTTCGAAATCAGGGAAGACAAGCTGTGTCGGTGATATTGGAACGCATGCAGCTCACTTGGCACAATTTGTAAGCGGCTTGGATATGACGCACTTGCGTGCTGAGTTCTATGTATGCGGCAGTCCGAAACCTCTCGAAGATTCAGTGTTCATGATGACGCGCTACGAAGGAGATGTACCGGGCACTCTCATGGCTACTCGTCTTGCTCCAGGTAATCGCGGCGGACTACGGCTTCGGATTTTTGGCTCAAAAGGTGGTGTGGAATGGGATATGGAAAAATCTGAACAGCTAAAGTTCAACCAATTTGGGGAACCCGACCGAATTGTCAGTCGTGGTCATGGTCATGGGATTAGTTCAGGCGTAGAGCGTTATGTTCGTACTGCACGAGGATTTCCAGAGGGAATTATTGAGGCTTGGGGCGTTCTTTATACCGAATTTTCGATGGCAGTGGCATCAAGGCTAGACGGCAGACAGATACCCGAAGACTGGCTTGGTATGCCGCGCGTTCAAGACGGTGCTGACGGTGTGAGATTTATCGAGGCGTCTGTGAAATCCAACCAAAATGATGGTACTTGGGTCAAAATCTGAAATCGGCCATTAACCTTATTGCAACAGTTTGAATGGCTAATTGACCCGTTCAAGGGCGATTGAAATCCCCTGCCCCACACCAACACACATTGTGCACAACGCATAGCGACTGTCAGCCGAATGCATCTGGTTGATCGCAGTCGTCGCCAGCCGAGCTCCACTCGCACCTAAAGGATGTCCCAATGCGATTGCACCGCCATTGGGATTGATCCTTTGGTCATCATCAGCGAGTCCAAGACCGCGTATCACAGCGACTACCTGAGCAGCAAATGCTTCATTAATTTCAATAATCTCAAACTGAGAAAGACGCACGCCAGTTCGTTCAACCAATTTCTGCGTTGCTGGAACTGGACCCAATCCCATCACTCTTGGTGCCAGACCTGCAGTAGCCATGCCCAGCACTCGCGCTTGAGGCGATAAACCAAACCGATCGACCGCAGCTTCACTGGCCATCAGTAGTGCACACGCGCCATCGTTAATTCCCGATGCATTCCCTGCAGTAACGGTTCCATCGGAACGATCAATCGGCTTCAATTTTGCCAAGTCCTGCAGTGAAGACAATCGAGGGTGTTCGTCCTCGCTGACCTCAGTTGGTGC
>CAZYSR010000453.1:0-3847 GCA_964649525.1 uncultured Gammaproteobacteria bacterium | reverse complement strand
CTGCCGGCCACGAGTCCAATCCTCATCTCCCACTGGACGACGTTTCCGGGCTTGGTGCTGATTTACTTGACACCCCAAGAATCCGATTTCCGCTAGCCGTCATGGAAAAGGCGGGTGTTCGCCAGGTCATCATTGCAGCGAAACCAGAAGACATCGCTGAGATGCATGTGATACTAGATGATGGTCGACACGTTGGAGTCAATGTCTCTTATCTAATGCTCGAGTGTGACAGTAGCATTGAACTTGCCCTGAGAGGTGCCAATCAGTTCATTGCGAAGAGTTCAGTGCTGCTGGTTTCATCGGACGTTTGCTGCACCAATTTTCAGTTACCAGATTCTGGTAGTATTTCACCCCAAGCCGTTTTGAGTATCAGGATGCAGAATGGCGCGGTGGACTCCCAAGGTGAACGACCCGAGATGCTCATTGTCGGAAATAGTGTTTTGAACCGTTTGCGACGTCAGACCACCAATTCGAGTCGCGGTGCAAAGGACGTGGATCAACTGCGACGAGCCTGTATGACCCGGTTCAAATATCAGGATGTTGATTTAACTCAGACGTGTACGTTCGTCAACCTGAAAAAAGGTGTGGCGATTGACAACTCGCTGATGAGTGAATCGGTCCTGCAAGCACTGTTGTTCGTAGAGCCCTCAGTTGCAACCTGAACGGTATTTGACGGCTGCAAATCAGCCTTGAATCAAGGAATCAGGAGGCTTTGTCAAGTTCAACTGGTTCGGTGTTGGCACTATCCATCCATTCGGACATGGGTGGACAACTACAGACTACGTGCCGGTCTCCGTAGACATTATCGATCCGCCCAACCGGCGGCCAGTATTTGTCCTGCCAGACCCAGTCCAGTGGGAAGAAGGCCTGCTCTCTTGAGTACGGTAGGTTCCACTCGTCAGAAATCAATTTGTCAAAGGTATGCGGCGCATTCTTGAGCGGATTGTTGTCCGGATCAAATTTTCCAGATTCAATATCTGCAATTTCCTGTCGAATCGCTACAAGCGCGTCACAAAAGCGATCAATTTCGCGTTTTGCTTCACTTTCCGTGGGTTCGATCATCATGGTGTCCGCAACTGGAAACGAGATGGTCGGTGCATGAAATCCGTAGTCCATCAAACGTTTCGCAACATCTTCGACGGTTACGCCGCTGGTTCGGCGAATCTCTCTCATATCAACAATGCACTCGTGTGCGACACGACCATTTCGACCTTTATAGAGAATCGGATAGTAAGGCTCCAGTTTCTTGGCCATATAGTTGGCATTCAAAATGGCAATTTCCGTTGCGTAGCGCAAACCGTCAGCACCCATTAACGAAATATAGGCCCACGATATTGGCAAGATTCCCGCTGAACCCCAAGGAGCTGATGCAATGGTACCGATCGTCGGCTCTTTACCAGCATAGGGATTGACACCTTCAACAACTTCGTGGTGAGGGAGAAATGGTGCAAGATGAGCCTTGACACCAATGGGTCCCATTCCTGGACCACCGCCACCATGCGGGATGCAAAACGTCTTGTGCAGATTCAGGTGACAAACGTCAGCGCCGATCTCGGCAGGTTTACAGATTCCCACCATCGCGTTCATGTTTGCCCCATCAAGGTAGACCTGCGCACCAAATTGGTGCATCAGATCGCAGATGTCGACAACTGCCTCTTCAAACACACCATGTGTTGACGGGTAGGTGATCATCAGGGCGGCGACTTCATCCGCATGCTTTTCCAGCTTGGCTTTTAGGTCATCTACATCAACGTTACCGGTGTCATCACACTTGACCACAACCACACGCAACCCTGCCAAAGCTGCACTCGCCGGGTTGGTGCCGTGCGCGGACTCTGGAATAAGGCAGATATTACGATGTCCCTGACCGGAAACCTCTAGGTAGCGTTTGATGCACAGAAGCCCGGCGTATTCACCTTGAGAACCGGCATTGGGTTGAAATGAAATCGCATCAAATCCAGTAATTTCGCAAAGCATGGTTTCAAGTTCTTCGACTAACTGGTGATAGCCCTGAGTTTGATCCAGTGGTGCAAACGGATGAATTGCACTGAACTTGTGAAACGTGACCGGTGTCATTTCAGTGGTTGAATTGAGCTTCATGGTGCACGAACCCAGCGGAATCATTGACCGATTGAGCGCGATGTCCTTCTGTCCAAGCTGTCGAATGTAGCGTAGCATCAGTGTTTCGGACTGATACAGGCTGAAGGTCGGGTGAGTGAGATAAGCCGAGGTGCGGCTTAAATCGTTCGGAATGCAGCCACTGACTTCAGCGTCAATTTCATCAATGGATATTTTCGAATTGGCGTTAGTATCGAAAATGGACCAGAGTCTTTCCAGGTGCACGCGTTTAGTGGTCTCATCCAGCGCAATGCCAAGATGGTCAGCATCGACAACGCGAAGGTTGATTCGAATTTCCCGCGCCCTTGCTGCAATGCGGCGCGCCTGACCATGTGCGTTGACGGTCAGGGTGTCGAAATAAGCATCGTGAACAATGCTGTAGCCAAGGCGGCGCAAGCCCTCGGCAGTAATTTGAGCGTAGCGATTGACCCTTGCCGCGATGTCACGCAATCCCTGCGGACCGTGATACATCACATAAAACGCTGCAACAATGGCCAGCAATACCTGAGCCGTGCAAATATTGCTTGTGGCTTTGTCTCTTCTGATGTGCTGTTCACGGGTTTGTAGCGCCATACGCAGTGCAGGCTTGCCGCGCGAGTCAACGGAAACACCGATTAAACGACCCGGAATGGTGCGTCGGTACTGGTGTCGGGTGGCGAGAAATGCGGCGTGTGGACCACCATATGCCATCGGTACACCGAATCGCTGTGAGTTACCAACCACGATGTCAGCACCGAACTCACCCGGTGGTTTAATCAGACATAGAGATAAAGGATCGGTCGCGACAGTGACAATTGCCTTCCTGACGTGTGCGGATTCGACCATGGGACCGATATCTGAAAGTCGTCCGCTGGAACCGGGATACTGAATCAGAATACCGAAATATTCATCTTCCTCGTCAGCCAGGTTTTCCAGATCGCCTACAACGACATCAAAGCCAAGTGTCCCCGCTCGTGTCTTTACCACTGCGATGGTTTGCGGGTGACAGTCATCCGATACCAGAAATTTGTTTGATTTTGCCTTGGAAACCCGTTTAGCCATCGCCATTGCTTCCGCGGCGGCGGTTCCCTCATCCAGTAAAGACGCATTAGCAAGTTCCATGCCAGTCAGGTCAATCAGCATTTCCTGAAAAACCAACAGCGCCTCCAGACGTCCCTGGCTGATTTCAGCCTGATAGGGAGTGTATGCGGTGTACCAACCCGGGTCTTCAAATATGTTTCGTCGAATGACCCCAGGCAGTATCGTCGCATGGTAGCCCATACCGATCATCGAAGTAAAGACTTGATTGCGTTCCCGCATTCGGCGGATATAACTGATTGTTTCGTTTTCTCCGACCGGAACTTCCAAGTTCAGCGGTTCGCTGGTGAGCAGATTTTTAGGAACAGTCTGTTCAATCAGTGTTTTAAGGGAGTCGATGCCAAGTTCATCAAGCATCTGCTGCACTTGAACTGAACCTGGTCCGATATGCCGCCTAACGAAATCGTTAACGGACTCTAGTTCACTGAGACTCTGCGGAATATTATTTTCGGGCATGGTATCGGTTGCAAGATTTAGATGTTACTCAAGATTTGAAGTGAACTCTTCGTACTCTTCTTCACTCATCAAACCATCCATTTCTGAGGGGTCTGAAAGCTCAAGTCTACAGAACCAACCATCCTCTGTTGGACTTTCATTGACGGTTTCGGGACTATCTTCAAGGTCACTATTGACCTCAATGACGGTGCCGGAT
>CAZYSR010000452.1:0-4812 GCA_964649525.1 uncultured Gammaproteobacteria bacterium | reverse complement strand
CCGCGAGGTGGGCGGCAGCGGGGCATCGATCCTCGTACAAAGGGGCTGGGCGACTGCATCAACTGCAAGATGTGTGTCCAGGTCTGCCCAACCGGAATCGATATTCGCGATGGTTTGCAGTATGAGTGCATCGGATGTGCTGCATGTGTGGATGCCTGTGACGGCATCATGGAAAAAATGAACTATCCGAAAGGGTTAATTCGCTATACGACTGAAAATCTATTGAACAACAAGCCTTCGCGAGTTATCCGGCCGCGTAGTGTCATTTATAGTGTGATACTAATGATTTTGGTTTCTGGAGTTTCGTATGGCTTACTGACCAAGGATCTGGTTGAAATTGACATTCTCCGGGATCGCAACGTGTTATACCGAGAGGTGAGTGGCGGTATTGAGAACATCTATACCGCACGCATTTTGAACAAGGATGAGAGCGCTCATCGTTTTGTCATCGCAATTGAAGGGTTGGATGATCCGCAGATTTATGTCGATGAAGAACAGTTGACCGTGCCATCTGGAGGTGTTTCGGACGTTACTCTGACCGTGCGTGCGGACGTTGATTTTTCAGGGAGTCGGGATATGGTTGTCCGAATTGAAGCTGTAGATAACCCAAGTATTGTGGCGACAAGTACAACCAGATTCTTGAGTGGTGAGTGATCAAATTGAGTATTGACGAACGGTTTTTCAGAGACGAACTAGTCTATGCCCGGATGTTCGAAGATATTAATCAATTGGTTCAGCAGCCTAGGATGTAACTGAACATGCCAAACACTGAAATACAGTCACGTTGGTACCAAATTCCGATTGTCTGGCTGGTCATCGGAATTCCGCTATTCTCGATCGTTTTTACATTATCGATTGTCTGGATCTCGGTCAAAACCTTTGATGGTGTAGTTGTGGACGACTATTACAAGAAGGGGCTCGAGATTAACCGTGACCTGGCTCGCGATCGATATGCAGATGAGGTCAATCTTAAAGCTTCCGTACGACTTGAAGGTGAACAATTGCTGGTCGAAATGTCAGGTGATGCCGCTGAAGTCTGGCCTGAATTGTTGGAGTTGGGCTTTTACCATCCTACCGTATCGAACCGTGATGTCGTTGTTAAACTGGAGCACAAAGGTTCGGGTACTTATTTTGCGCCAGCTCCCGCGCTGAGATACGGGAAATGGAACGTGGTCACAGGGACTGAAAAATGGCGGCTCGAGGGCAATTTGTTCCATCCAGACAAAGACGGATTTGTCTTGAATCCTGTTCGAGTTGTCGATGCAGTTCAATGAACTGATCATCGTATCCGGCTTTATTGCCGGATTTGTCGGATCAGTACACTGTGTCGTGATGTGTGGTGGCTTTGTTGGTGTGATATCTGCTTCCTTGAAAATTTCTAGGTGGCGCGCTGCTGCTTACTGGGTCAATTATCATTTCGGACGGATTCTGAGTTACACCATTGCAGGGATACTGGCGGGTAGCATAACCGGACAAATCAGCGGCCTGTTCCCTATTCATCGGGCCCACGTGATCGGTTCATTGATAGCAGGAATTTTTCTCGTAATTCTTGGGGGCCATGTTGCTCAGTGGTGGAATTTGCTGAGAGTAGTTGAAACGGCTGGTGGCCGCCTGTGGCAGAAAATTGTGCCGATATTTGCAAAGATTGTGCCACCAAAGGCGCTTCAGCATGCGATCATCGGTGGATTGCTGTGGGGCTGGATTCCCTGCGGACTGGTGTATTCAACATTAGTACTGGCTGCCAGTACGGCTGACCCAGTTAATGGCGGGCTCACAATGGCAGCGTTTGGAATTGGTACACTGCCGATGCTCTTGGCAATGGGTGTGTTGGCCAAGCAGTTGGAAAAGCTCAAATTTCAGATTTGGCTGAGAGTGGCGTCAGGAAGTGCACTTTGTGCACTAGGCGTAGCGGTAGCTTTGGATGTTGTACCGCTCCATGTCAGCAGCCATGGAATGTAGGTTAGTGTGTTTAGAATCCATCTGAAGGGAGTCAACACTTCATGAAAATAGCAGTAGCAGGCTTTCAACACGAGACTAACCGGTTCTCACCTTATCCAACCACTCTGTTTGATTTCGAAAGGGAAGACGGTTGGCCGGGACTAACCTCGGGCCAAGCAATTTTTGATGTCTTTCCGAGCATGAATATTCCACTTGGCGGATTCCTGAACTTTGCGAAGAGTCGGTACGATGTTGTCCCCATTCTGTGGACGAGTGCGGAGCCAGGTGGTCTGGTAGAAGATGCTGCTTTCGATGAAATTTCTGGACGAATTCTCAATGAAATTCAAGCAGCGCTGCCTTTGGATGGAATTTACCTTGACCTGCACGGAGCCATGGTTACCCAGTCACATGAAGATGGTGAAGGTGAGTTGCTCGCACGTCTTCGGGCACGGTTCGGTGAGGCGATTCCCATTGCAGTCAGTCTTGATTTGCACACCAACGTCACTATGCAGATGACAAGCAAGGCAGATGTAATCACAATTTTTCGAACATATCCGCATCTCGATATGGCGAAGACTGGATTTCGCGCCGGTGTATTGCTGGATCAGATTTTAGCCAGTGGACATAAGCCTCACTGTGTGTTTCGTAAATTGCCACTCCTGATTCCGCTGCAGTCTCAGTGTACGGACCTGGAGCCCACGCGTTCAATTTATCAGCATCTGACTGATGCACAATCGCTTAACACGGTACACGCGGACGTTGCAATGGGCTTTCCACCTTCAGATATCGCTGAAAACGGCCCAGCAGTTGTAGCGTACAGCTATTCTGAACCTGTGGCACTGGAAAAAGCCGATCAGATAGAGCGTGAATTTCTGCAAAGTGAGAACAGGTTTCCTTATCCGCTTTACCGGGAAGACGAAGGGGTCAGGCTGGCTAAAGAAAATGTTGGTGGCGGACGTCCGGTATTGCTCGCAGATATACAAGACAACTCCGGTGCTGGCGCTACCTCAGACACTACCGGACTGTTGCATTCACTGGTTAAGCACGGTGTCAAGAACTGCGCGATTGCAGCAATACATGATTCAAGTGCTGTAGAACTGGCCCACTCAACTGGCATTGGTGGAGAGTTCAGTGGTAGTCTGGGTGGTAAGCATCAAGGTGATGGCTTTTCACCGCCTTACCAGGGAAAGTTCAAAGTGGCTGCATTAAGCGATGGTCGCTTCGAGTTTCATGGAGAGATGATGAAAGGAAGTATCGCGAATATCGGACCGACTGCTGCGCTGGAATTGGCAGATCAGGAGGCTGAGATCTTGGTTGTGGTCACCAGTGAGCGAATTCAGTGCCTGGATCAGGCACTGTTCCTGCATCTCGGAATCAATCCTCTGGAAAAGTCAATGCTGGCCGTCAAAAGTACTGTTCACTTCAGGGCAGATTTTGGTTCGATTTCTGATCACATCATCCTGATTGAATCGCCCGGGCTCAACCCCTGCCAGTTGTCTTCGGGTATGCTACCACGACTTCGCACAGGAGTTAGAATTTTATAGATGATTTACAGTAGGCTGATAGTAGCAAGTTGTTGAAAACACGCCCTAATTGGTGTATTCGAGAATAAGTCGATTCTTGTACTCAATTTACGACATGGTGATTCGACTAGTTCGCCTGAAATGGCACGGTAGCAGAGCCTCGGCCGGCAGATTTTTTCCAGGCAATTCCATAAAACACTTCGATTGTCAAAAGAAGAGTGCGGGTCTTTTCCTGTACATTCGAATAGTGTCCTAGCAGTTCTGCTAAAGTCTCGCTTTTGCTCAGATTCTCCGAGTTGGTAAACAGCAGACTTGCAAGACCTGCATCGGTAATTTGACTGTAAAGAGTCTCTATATCGGCGTAGCTGTACATTCCACGATCAGTATCAACGACAGGGTTTGTAAATCCAGTTGCGAGTAGCAGATCTCCGAAGTTATGCATGTCACCGAAACTGGCTTTAAATGCTATTGATGACAGTTTCCGGGAGGCCGATTCAAGCTCTTTAAATGAATCTGGACCAAATGCGGATGTTAGCAATACTCCGCCGTCGCGAAGAACGCGAAAGCACTCTCTAGCGAATGTCGGAAGTGGGAGAAACGAGACTATAAGATTGGAAATGACAAGATCCATCGAGTCAGACTCAATTGGCAGGTCGAAAGAATTGTCGCTGACAGGGTCTGCGTGGTTTTGAGGGTCTGTTAAATTACCCAAGGCCTTTTCTGGATAGCTGAATGACTGAACGGGGAACTCCGGAAGGCGTTTTTGAAGAACATCTGCGATGGGGTTGTTTTGGTGCTCAACAACAGCGGTAGCCAAGGCTCCAGACTGCAGCAGAGAAATTCGATCAATCAACTCGTCAGCGGTCGCAACCCAAAAATCATGCTGTTTTTCGGGTACTGGCATAACTAGCATTTAGGTGTGGTGCCTTCAAGTTTATGAGCGAGTTCGGTGTATTTTTGGTGCAGCAAGTCGATTCTTTCATTCAGTGATTCAACTGTACCTGAGTTTTCGACGATTTCATCAGCTAGGCTCAGACGTTGTTCCCTTGATGATTGCGACTGAATAATCTTGTCAATTTTTTCTTCAGATTGCTGATCGCGAGCGCTGGTACGTTCAAGTTGTAGTGCGTGGGGAAGATCAATCACCAAAACTCTGTCGAGCGGATAATTGCGCTTGCTTTCTGCTAGTAGAGGGATGACGACGATGCAGTAAGGCGCAGAGCGATGGTCAAGTTGTCGCAGAATTTCGTCATAGATCCTGGGGTGCAGAATACTTTCCAGCAGTGCCTTGTGCTCTTTGTTTTCGAAAACGATTTTCCGGAGTTCTGTCCGATCCAACTCGCCGTCAGAA
>CAZYSR010000451.1:0-3153 GCA_964649525.1 uncultured Gammaproteobacteria bacterium | reverse complement strand
CCGAACGCGTCCCAGCCCATTGGCTGCAGTACGTTCATGCCCAGCATCCGCTGATACCTGCTCATCGCATCACCCATCGAATAGTTACGCACATGTCCCATGTGAAGCGCACCCGATGGATACGGAAACATGGAGAGGCAGTAGAATTTTTCCCGGTCCGGATCTTCGACTACATGAAAACTCTGGTTTTGCTCCCAGTATTCCTGTGCTAAAGATTCAATTCGGGACGGATCATATTCATGAATCATAACCAGACAGATTTTATTGGATTGTACGACGGTCCTAATGGATAAATCAGCACACCGAGTAGTCGGGGACATTGCTGTACCCGACTACCCAGCGTAGCATGCTATTGATTTCCAAGTCACCAGCCTTCATAGTGCGCCGCGCCAATCAGCAGTTTGAAAAATTTCGGGGCACCGTACCTGCGAGAAATGGAACACTGCCCACTCTCCCGCATCCGCTTGCCGCCCTTAGGCCGTTGTTCTTATCTATATTGACCAACTGAATATTCTCAGTTGAGGGCAGGTGCAAAGCTTGCAGATTTACTTGCTTCATCATCGACGCCCAAACACGCATGGCACCAGAAGCCCCGGTCAAGCCGGTCGGCTTATTGTCGTCTCGACCGACCCAGACCACGCCGAGTAAGTTGCCCGAAAGACCAACGAACCAGCTGTCTCTAAAATCATCGGTTGTACCAGTCTTCCCAGCGAGCTTCAGATTCGGGCTGAATGTGTTGAGCAGACCTTTACCTGTACCGTTCCTAACCGCCTCCTGCATGCCGAACAATGCGAGATAGACTTCGCTTCTCGGTAAAACCGCCTTTACTGCCGAAGCCTTGGTTCTGCCGATCGCACGAGCGCTGGCAGTGATTGCAGAGATGGTTCTAAATTCTGCCTGGTAGCCAAAATTTGCGAGAACCTGATAAATTCTTGCAACTTCCATCGGAGAAAGTTCCAGAGCACCAAGCAAAATTGCAGGATAAACAGGTGATGCAACATCCGCACCCAATTTGCGCACTGTTTCAGCTACCTGTTTAACACCAACCTGCATGCCAACTTTGACTGCGGGAATGTTTCGAGACTGTGCGAGCGCATCAAGAATCGTAATGTTGCCGATAAATTCATCATCAAAATTGTTAGGCGACCAGTCTTGACCCCCTTTTACCCTGTAGGTCACTGGCCGGTCCGAAATGACTGATCCAAGTGTCCATTCATTGCTGTTCAGAAAAGCGCTGAGATAAATAAACGGTTTTAAAAGAGAACCAACAGGACGACGTGCATTAATTGCCCGGTTGAAAGTTCCAACAGACGCATTCCTGCTGCCAACCACTGCAAAAATTTCCCCTGAATCCGGGCGAAGAACCACGATTCCGCCTTCTAGTGAATTGCGAGGCAATCCCTTGCTCTTTTCGATTTTCGCCAACTCTTCCGACAGTGCAAGTTCGGCCGCCCGCTGAATTTGAATATCCATGGTCGTAAAGACAGACAGAGCACTACTTTTCAAATCGGCATCATCCAAACGGTCAGACAGTTGTCGGAAAACAACATCGATAAACGAAGAGTAAGCCTGACGCTGTCGTGCCTGACTCGGTCGCAGCTTTAAGTCTTTTCCAACAAACTGTTGATATTGAGCATCGCTGATCAATTGGCTTTCCTTCATGACGCTCAGTACCACTGACCGACGCTTCTTGGCCGATTCCGGATGCCTCACTGGATTGTAGGAGGTTGGTGCTTTGATCATTCCCACAAGTTGAGCGATCTCATTTGGATCGAGTTCTCCAACTGGCCGCCCAAAAAAATGCTGGCTGCCTAAACCCAACCCGTGAATTGCTCTTTTCCCGTCCTGTCCCAAATAGACTTCGTTGCAGTAGGCTTGAAGAATCTGGCGTTTATCGAGTCGATATTCGAGTACCAGGGCAGTCGCCGCTTCCAGAAGTTTGCGCTCATAGGTACGGTCATTCCGACCGAAAACGTTTTTTACCAGTTGCTGAGTCAAGGTGCTGCCACCCTGTACAATCTTTCCGGCTCGAAGGTTGGACCAAGCTGCCCGCAAAATCGCCCAAGCGTCTACGCCCCAATGACTGACGAATCGACGGTCTTCGACCGAAATCAGCGTTTCAAGCAGCAATGGAGGCATTTCTTCCAATCGTACTAGGAAACGATCCTGGTGCTGGCTTTGGGACAGGCTGCCAATCAGATGTGGCTTAAGTCTAAAAATATTGACCGAGGCACCCGTCCTGCGATCAATGACCGATTCCACAATTCCACCACTAAATCGAACTTGCAGATCGCGCGGAGGCTGAGGACCATCCCAGAACTCGAACGGCCGCGTTACCAAGTCAATGGATGTTGAAGCTGAATTAAACTCACCAATTTCCTGAACCTTGTCAACGCGTCGGTACCCAAGCGCAAGCAGCCTTTCCTCAAGATGGGTTACCGAGATGCTGAGTCCTGGGAATATTTCAAACGAACTGCCATAAATGTGAACAGGAATATCCCACAGCCGGTTGTAGAATCGCTGCTGGACCGTGTGATCGATCCACAAAAAGAGTGCAATTCCACCCACCAGTCCTAAGCCGATGACCCACGTGATCATGCGAATCAGGACCGACTTTAATATTCCTGATTTACGTTTCCTGGACCGGGAAGCCAAATTCAAACTCGATTGGACTGATGAACAACTGACTCATTCAATCCGTCTGATTCAGACTGGCAGAACAATTCCAGCAGATGTCGAAGTTCGCTGGATTTGGCTGCTCGCAGTTTTTACAGATGTACTCGTCGGAGGTATACGGTTTGATTTCGCGGGTTTCCACAATTTCGAGTGCCCGAGATTCATCTCGATCATTTTTGACCCAAACCTCTGGCCAGGTATGTGTAAACGGCAATTCGCCCAGAGCACCATGTGAAAATTCATTGAACACATGCGTTTCAATGCCGTGACTTTGAATCAGATTGCTGACCAGATGTGCGTCAGCCAGATTCTCGGCGATGTATACCCGTCTCAAGACTTGTATTCGGAATACTTTCGGGAACTACCACGCACTACTTCGGCCGGATATTTTTGTCGGGTGGCAGCGAGCTTTTGTTCCACCGCACCCAACAGATCAATATTCAGCCGGTCTGAAATACGAATCAGGTAAGTCATAAC
>CAZYSR010000450.1:0-3370 GCA_964649525.1 uncultured Gammaproteobacteria bacterium | reverse complement strand
CAAGGTTAACGAAAACAAAGTGGCAGAAGATCTCAAGTCGCACAGATGAAAGACAGATTTTGCCGGCATCAAAGTTTTCTAAGTATTCACTCCTTCGGGCTTTGAAAAGCGACCCGTCCAGCTTATAGACCCAGGCGTGATAAGGGCAGACAATTCGTTGCGTGGTTCCTTCGCCTTGCAGCAGTTCGTGAGCACGGTGCTTGCAAACGTTGTAGAAAGCTTTAATCTCATCATCTGTCCGAACGGCAAAAATACTTTGGCCTTGAATGTCGACAGTGACGAAGTCACCCACTTTACTCAGTTTCTCCTCGTGGCAGACAAACTGCCAGGACTTCTGAAAAATCTGTTCCTTTTCGATTTCGAGAAATTGAGGTTCGGTATAGCAGATTTTGTTGATTGAACTGGAGCGTTGGGGTACCGGATCAAATCCTTTTCTTAGAAAATTGAATTGCTGCTGACTTAGAACTGCGCTCATGATTGTTGACTACGGCTCAATTGGTGTGGCGAAAAATTAAATGCACAATATATCGCTGGAATCAATCCTTGTATATGGAATTTGTTTGACATTGTTGTGTACGTTTTGCGACAGAATTGTGTGAAATCCCGCTCAATCATCGCTCCAATCATTTCGAATTACCGATATGGCCAAAATTGTATGATTCAAACGAGAAACACCTGAACCACGACAACGTAGATTGAAGACTGAAACGTAGAGAAATGATTCTCTTTGACCTTATGTCCAGCAGATCAACATACATTGAGTTGAAGTACCAAATCAGCAATCGATAACGAGATGGCCGGGGAAAATTGACAATTCCAGGCAGACACTTGCCATTTGATTCTCCGACTAACTGCTCTTAATTTCTTTACGGGCTACCTACAACTAAACATGGCCCGGTTGCGTTTGCTCTGACAGAATTCAGAGAGCCAGACACGCTGTATGTTCGCATTTTTAGATGCCGATTTGCGCTTTGCGGAATTTCAACTAAATTGGCTATCGGAAATTGTTATAACTCAACTTGAACACACTGATTTAAATTCATGAACCTCTTGAAGGAGAAATACGACATGAAGAAAACTCTAATAGCATTAGCATCTGCCTGCCTTGTAACTTTGGTTGGCGGCATCACGCCAGCACAAAGCCAACAGCAGTTCATCAGCATTGGCACGGGCGGCGTAACAGGTGTGTACTATCCAACTGGCGGAGCCATCTGCCGGCTTGTAAACAAGGATCGTAAAGAACACGGCATCCGTTGTTCAGCGGAATCTACCGGTGGTTCCATCTACAACATTAATACCATTCGCGCCGGTGAACTTGAGTTTGGCGTCGCGCAATCTGACTGGCAGTATCATGCCTTCCACGGAACTTCAAAATTTGAAGATAAGGGTGCGTTTGAAAATCTGCGTGCTGTTTTTTCCGTTCATCCGGAGCCCGTAACCATCATTGCGCATGATGATTCTGGCATTGAGAACATCACTGATTTCAAAGGCAAGCGTGTGAATATCGGTAACCCCGGTTCAGGTACACGAGGTACCTGGGAAGTTATTGAAGAAGCACTTGGTTGGGAACGCAGTGACCTGAAACTGGCTGCAGAAATGAAATCTGCAGAAACCGGCCAGGCCGTTTGTGATAAGAAGATTGATGCGTACTTCTGGCTGGTCGGACACCCGTCAGCTCTGACGCAGGAATCTCTGTCAACATGCTCAGCACACCTGGTGCATGCAACGGGTGATGCGATCGATCAACTGGTAGCGGATAACTCGTTCTATCGAACGGCGACAATTCCGGCTGGTATGTACAACAATGAAAACGACGTTCAAACTTTCGGTGTTGGTGCGACTTTCGTGACCAGTGCTGATGTTCCTGCGGATGTTGTTTACATCGTTGTGAAGGCTGTCTTTGATAATTTTGACAATTTCAAGAAGCTGCATCCTGCATTTGGTAATCTGAAGCCTGAAGAGATGATCTCTGATTCCCTATCTGCACCGCTGCATGAAGGCGCGGAACGATATTACAAGGAAAGAGGTTGGATGTAATACAGTCTGCTTTATGAAGTTTGAGGGAGAGTACGCCTCTCCCTCAAACGCCTTCTCGCCTCCCTCCACATCTTGCAGGTGCAAGAACGATGAAAGAAGAACAAACACCCGCTAGACCATCAGCTGAAGAACTCTTAGCCAACGTCGATACTGGTTCCCGGACCGCATTCGGTTGGCAGGGGAAAATGATTCTGGTCATTGCCTTCATCTGGGCATTGTTCCAAATCTACATTTCTTCCAACATTCCATTTTTTGTTACTGAAGTTACCGGTTTGCCGCTGGTGGTCACAAGCGCTAACGCGCGTTTGATCCATCTTGCATTTGCATTTGTACTGGCGACGATGTCATTTCCCCTGTTGAAGTCCAGTCCGAAAAATCATATCCCCTGGTACGATTGGATACTCATTGCACTGGGATTGATTTCCACTCTCTATATTGTGGTATTGAGAAATGAAATAGCGGTCCGAGCCGGTTTACCCACCACTGGAGATCTGATCATTTCATCAATCGGCATGATTGTTTTGGCAATCACTGTGTTTCGTGCTTTGGGACTGCCCTTACTGATCGTTGCATCCGTGTTCGTGTTCTATGTCTTCTTTGGTCACGCTGATTTTCTCCCAGAAACGGTGCAATGGAAAGGTGCGTCATTTGGTAAAGCCATGTGGCACTACTGGATGCAGAATGAGGGTGTGTTTGGTGTTGCACTGGGGGTTTCTGCATCGCTCATTTTTCTATTTGTCCTATTTGGTTCGATCCTGGAAAAAACCGGCGCCGGAAATTTTTTCATCAAAGTTGCATTCGCGCTCTTGGGACACCTGAGGGGTGGTCCCGCCAAGGCTGCCGTGATGGCATCTGCAATGAGCGGCTTGTACTCCGGATCCTCTATTGCAAATACGGTTACGACAGGGACTTTTACCATCCCCCTGATGAAGCGAACTGGGCTGACTGCCGAAAAGGCTGGGGCGGTTGAAGTCGCTTCTTCCACCAACGGACAGTTAACTCCGCCGGTGATGGGTGCCGCGGCGTTTCTAATTGCTGAATTTACCGGCATCTCTTATACGGACATCATCAAACATGCCCTGGTTCCAGCGCTGGTATCCTATATCGCACTGGTTTATATCGTTCATCTTGAAGCCCTGAAACTGGATCTCAAGGGTCTGCCAAAACCACCATCATCGTTGACATTCATGCGCAAAATCATTGGATTCTTGGGCGGATTCATTGGCATTGCGATTCTAGGTTTGATTGTTTATTACGGTATGGGTTGGATCAAGGTTGTTTTCCCGTCCGCTGCATTTACGATCGTTATCATTTTGTGTTCAGGAGTCTACCT
>CAZYSR010000449.1:0-1725 GCA_964649525.1 uncultured Gammaproteobacteria bacterium | reverse complement strand
GAGTTGGACTCCGGCATTGGTACATGCGGTAAAGATGGACAACTGGTTCCAGTTGGAGTTGGTCAGCCTACGCTGCGGCTGGATGAAATAACAGTCGGTGGTGTTGTCGTTTAGGGTTGGTGTAATTATGCAAGCAAGATCAATCATTCAAGATTCGGGTTCATCGAATCCCGACCTAGTGGATGCGGTAATTTATGCCTTGGAATTCGCTAAGCGCATGGGGACGAGTGGGGCGGTTGCTGGAGTATCTCGAACCTCAGGTTATGATTTAACTGTCAGGATGGGTGAACTCGAAACTATCGAGCACCAGAATGGTGGTGGCCTTGGAATTACTGTCTTTATGGGATTACGAAAGGGTAGCAGTTCCACATCAGATTTTGACCGGCAAGCGATAGAAGACACAGTTCGGGCTGCCGCAAGTATCGCCAAGTACACTGCAGAAGATTCGTGTAACGGATTGCCACCAAAAGATCGCTTGGTCAATGAGACCGAAGACTTGGAACTCGATCTGCCGTGGCAGATTGATCGCGATCAGGCTCTGGAGATAGCGCTCTCCTGTGAGGAGGCAGCGCTTTCAAGTGACTCGAGAATTGTAAATTCAGAAGGAGCATCATTAGGTACCTCAATTCAGGATTCAGCTTTTGGAAACAGCGATGGGTTGATGGTTGCTGGACGAAAAACACGCCACAGCATCGCATGTAGTGTTATTGGTCAAACCGAATCAGGAATGCAGACCGATTATTGGTTTAGTGCATCTCGTGACCCAGGTGCGTTGGACTCTCCCCAATCCATCGGTGCCATGGCAGCGCGTCGGACTCTCCGTCGGCTTGATGCCCGTAAAATCAAGACATGTTCAGTTCCCGTATTGTTTGAAGCACCTACCGCTGGTAGTCTGCTCAAGAATTTTGTTGGTGCAATTAGCGGCGGAGCGCTGTATCGCAAAGCCAGCTTTCTCCTTGATAGTCTGGGACAGCAGATATTTCCTGAAAAGACCCGTATTCACGAGCAACCACATCTGATGCGCGGTATTGGAAGTGCAGTATGTGATGACGAAGGCGTTGCGACCGAAACTTGTGACATTGTGACAGATGGAGTACTACAAAAATACCTGCTTTCTAGTTATTCAGCGCGTAAATTAGGTCTCGAAACGACTGGAAATGCTGGTGGCACATTCAATCTAACCATCGATCCAGGAGACCGGGATTTTGATGAAATGTTAAAGTTGATGAATAAGGGTTTATTGGTAACGCATACCATGGGCTTTGGCATAAACCAGGTGACGGGCGATTATTCTCAAGGTGCTAGTGGATTCTGGGTGGAAAATGGAGAGATTCAATTCCCAGTAGAAGAGGTAACGATCGCGGGAAATTTACGAGACATGTTTCGTTCATTGATCGAGGTTGGAAATGATGTCGATTATCGAACTGGAGTTCGAACAGGTTCGATACTGTTGAGCAACATGGCAGTTGCAGGTGAATGATCCGAGTTCGAGTTATTACTGCGGCAAATTTCAACTGAGAGGTTGAGAGGAGTTCTTCAACTATATATAATCTGCACCCTGATCTGGTATAGACTCTCCCCCTATCCAATCTTATGTCACAAGACCCTGAAAATTTTTCAGGTATGCGTTTGAAATCAGGAACTCCATCAAGCCAAATCATCGCGCAGTAGTTGCATTGATACTTGATTTCAATTCAAGGGACACTATTTGAATAGGATTAATTG
>CAZYSR010000448.1:0-3102 GCA_964649525.1 uncultured Gammaproteobacteria bacterium | reverse complement strand
TCGACGAGCAATCTCATTTCGATTGTTGCTCAGATTGAAACGCAAACATGAACTCCGGGGGAAGTTCATCGAAATCGTCTGCAATTTCAATCTTGCCCTTCATCGAACCAATCTTTGGTACAGTAGGGGTGTGTTGCACGGGGTGCAAAATCACAACAGGTTCACCATGACGTGTTATGGTCACCGATTCACCAGATTCTGCTTTGCGTATGATTTGACTGAATTTTGCCTTTGCTTGAGCGCTGGAAATGTTCATATTTCAATAAAATAATATTTATGACTATATTTATGGTCATTATATACCGTCTGCAATCTGAACTCACGCTGAGTTGTGCAAGACGATTTTATTCGGGTGTGAGATGTTCGATTCTGTACTAGAACCCAGACGCTTTTCCCTAACTCTGTATGGTAAGTTGAGACTCGATGGTTTGAGCTTTTCAGAAAAAAGTTGAGCAGAATCACACCATCATTTACGCAGCAGCGTTTCAATTAAGAAGTTTGAGTTCTGGCTGCCAAAACTACCTGCAAAGCCCTAGATTAATGATGACATCTATTGACGTTGAACTCGTCGTAAAGACACCAATTCTCTGGTTGTAGGAACTCTTATACTGATATGTTTCAAAGTACAGAGTTCAAACCGGATTCAGTCATTAATCCATTAATGGAAAAAATCTACCCAAGAAACCTGGTCGGATATGGAGCCAATCCACCAAATCCGAATTGGCCAAATAATGCACGCATTGCGGTACAGTTTGTTTTGAACTACGAGGAAGGTGGGGAAAACTGTATTCTGCATGGAGACTCGGCATCGGAAGCTTTCCTATCTGAGATTGTCGGTGCTGATGCCAGAGCAGGTGTTCGACACAAGAGCATGGAGTCAATATACGAATACGGCTCAAGGGCAGGTGTGTGGCGACTACTTCGAATTTTCAATGAGTATCAAGTTCCGCTGACAATTTTTGCGGTCGGTATGGCTGTTGAACGAAACCCTGCAGTGATCGAGGAAATGACCAGGCTTGGCCATGAGATCTGCAGCCACGGATATCGCTGGATTGATTATCAATATGTGCCGGAAGAAATTGAGCGGGAGCACATCGGTTTGGCGATCAAAGCCATCGAATCAGTAACTGGACAGCGTCCACATGGATGGTATACAGGTCGTACCAGCCCGAATACCCGACGACTGGTTGTTGAGGAAGGTGGATTTTTGTATGATGCAGATGATTACAGCGATGACCTGCCATTTTGGGATTCTAGTTATGGACGTCCTCATTTGGTCGTACCGTACACTTTGGATGCTAACGATATGCGTTTCGCGACGCCACAGGGATTCAATTGCGGTGACCAATTTTTTACATACTTGAAGGACGCGTTCGATTTGCTGTATTCGGAAGGCAAACAATCGCCCAAAATGATGTCAGTTGGGTTGCACTGCAGGTTGGTGGGCCGTCCGGGAAGGGCTGCAAGCATCGCCCGATTCCTTGAGTATATCTCTGGCAAAGAAGATGTTTGGTTTTGCCGGCGGATCGACATAGCCAATCACTGGCACAAGAATTTTCAAGAGAAATAACTTCATTAAGCAAACTATGAATGCCAACATAAATCTTACAGGAACGGTCAATCTGGCTGAGCGAAGATTGGGTGCTGAAGTGCTATCGGCAACTGATGACTTTTTCGCAGAAAAAGAAAATCTGATAAATCTGGAAGATCCGGTATTCATTGAGGGTAAGTTTACCGAGCGCGGAAAGTGGATGGACGGTTGGGAATCGCGCCGTCGAAGAATCCCCGGTCACGACAGCTGTGTCGTTCGCATCTGCCGAGGCGTGGTACATGCGATTAATATCGAAACCACTCACTTTACAGGAAATTTTCCGGAAAAGGCAATGGTTGAAGCCTGCGATTGTGATTCAGACCCCGATGAATCAACTGAGTGGACAGAAATTTTGCCTGTTTCGGGTTTGACGGGAGATTCGATGAATCTGTTCGAAATCGACTCCGATGGCATCTGGAGTCACATTCGTTTGAATATTTACCCGGACGGTGGCGTCGCTCGCTTACGAGTTTACGGAAACGTTCACAAAAATTGGGCAGAAGTCAGCGGGGATCAGGTTATTGATCTGGCAGCGACGATCAATGGCGGTGTCGCTCTGGCATGCAGTGACATGCATTTTGGCAGGATGGAAAATCTGTTGAACCCAGGGCGAGCGGTGAATATGGGAGATGGATGGGAAACGGCCAGACGAAGGGGTCCAGGTCATGATTGGGCAGTGATTCAGCTTGGTCGGCCCGGCTATGTACAGAGTCTGGAACTTGATACACTGCACTTCAAGGGGAACTATCCGGCAACGTGTGCTGTTCGGGCGACCTATACGCCTGGTGCAACGGTAACTATGTTAACTGATTCGAAATTTAATTGGCAGACCCTGATAGATCATACTCCGATGAAAGCTAATTCGAATCACAAATATGACTGTAGTAACAATACCATTGGTTTGATCAGTCATGTAATGCTTGAAATGCATCCGGACGGTGGCGTCGGTAGATTACGCGTACACGGTACGGCGACGCTCGACAATCCAACTCAGTTGACGCCAAGACCTCTAAGTGCTGAATCCTTCAAACCCTACGGTGATGTGGTTGAACTTGAGGGGCATCCATCGCGACAAATCAATATGGGTCATGCAGACCGGTTTGAGTCTTTAGCAGAACTTGATCTGACAGAAGGTGGGGAACCTGCACTGAGTGTTTTTAAGGCAAGACCGATATCGCTGCCTTTTCATATTACGTGTATGGAACGTCATCCCTCTAGCAGTCAGTTGTTTATTCCGAAAGGCAATGGTAGATTCTTGATATTGGTAGCTGAAGGTGAGGGCGAATTCAATCCGACGAAAATGGAGTTGTTCATATCCAACGGACAGCAGGGTGTCAATTACCATCGAGGTGTGTGGCATCACTTTCTGATGGCAATTGAGCAGGAGCAGGAATTTATCGTGATTGACCGCAGTAATCCGGATGAAAATACTGACGAAGTTGAACTCGATGCACCTTACCCTATAATCACTTCGTTCGAATGAGAACCAAGAATAATTACAGGCAGAATTT
>CAZYSR010000447.1:0-8949 GCA_964649525.1 uncultured Gammaproteobacteria bacterium | reverse complement strand
CTATCCGGTTTCGAGTCTGACAGCTGAGAAAATTGGTCTTCTGATGGGCGGCGCTCATCCTGAAGCGGCATGAGGTAGAACCGGTGCGAATTAAGTTGGTACCTCGGCAGACTCACTCCAGGTTGATGACTTGGTTGACCCCAGTAATGGCTTTGGGACTGAGTCTGGTTGCGGGGATAGTCGTGTTCTACCTGCTTGGGTATCCGCCGTTTCAGAGTCTCTATGCATTTTTCATCAGTCCGATCAGCGATCTCTATGGAGTTTGCGAGCTCTTGGTCAAGGCATCACCACTGGCGATGATCGCAGTAGGGCTCTCAATGGGGTTTAGAGCCAATGTTTGGAATATCGGCGCAGAAGGTCAGTTAACCGTTGGTGCATTAGCTGGCAGTGCGCTGGTCATATATTTTCCCGAGTCGAATAGTATTTTCATGCTACCCGCCATGCTGATTTTTGGCATTTTAGGTGGTATGGCATGGGCATCAATTCCAGCTTTCTTGAAAACCCGGTTCAACACCAACGAAATTCTGACCAGTCTGCTACTGGTCTATGTTGCAATCTTGCTGTTGAGTACTTTGGTTCATGGTCCTTGGCGGGATCCAGCAGGCTACAACTTTCCTGAAAGCGTTATTTTTCAAAACGTGGCGACACTGCCGGTGATTGTGCCTGGGACACGATTGCATCTTGGAACAATATTTGCATTGCTGGCGATCATCACAGGTTGGGTATTGATTTCCAGAACACTGGCAGGATTTCAAGTCAGGGTATCTGGATTGGCGCCTCAGGCTGCAAGATATACCGGGGTTCGATCAAACCTCATGATTTGGTGTGTCTTATTGGGTGCTGGAGGGCTCGCTGGGCTGGCTGGCATTATTGAAGTTTCAGGATTGATTGGGCAGGTGCAGCCGATTATCTCTCCCGGTTATGGCTTTTCAGCAATTATTGTTGCCTTCCTAGGACGCTTGCATCCCGTCGGTATATTGTTTGCCAGTTTGGTGCTAGCATTATCTTATCTGGGCGGTGAGTTCGTACAGATCAAGCTTGGCTTGCCACTCGGTATTGCTGGTGTATTTCAGGGTATGCTGCTGTTCTTTTTGCTGTCCTGCGACATCCTGATTCACTACCGAATTGATTTTAGAAAAGCGAGCATCAGCAGTTCAGCAAGGTCAACCTAATGGCTACCATTACTACAGTTGAATTAATTCTGCTTACCGTTGTGAGTGCTGCTACGCCGTTGCTACTTGCGGCAACAGGTGAGTTGGTGGTGGAGAAATCCGGGATTCTGAATCTCGGAGTGGAAGGAATGATGCTGGTCGGTGCGGTCAGTGCATTTATCGCGATGCTAACCACAGGCAGCTGGGCGCTTGGAATTGTTGCAGGTGCTGCGGCGGGTGTCATCATGTCTATGCTGTTTGGGGTGCTTACACTGTTTTTCCTAGCAAATCAGGTTGCTTCGGGACTTGCGCTGACTTTGTTCGGTATCGGAATCAGTTCTCTTCTCGGAATTCCGTTTATTGGATTGCCGATTGAAAAGCTGCCGGCGCTTGATGTTCCAGTTCTAGGAGACATACCAATTTTAGGTCCTTTGCTGTTCAAACAGGATTTTCTGATTTACTTTTCGGTCTTAATGGTCGTGGTTGTCCATTTTTTCCTGTTTCGAACCAGAGCTGGGCTGATATTGAGAGCAGTGGGGGAATCACATGACGCTGCTCACTCGATTGGATACTCGGTGATCAGAATCAGGTTTTTTGCCGTGATGTTTGGCGGCGCGATGGCAGGACTTGGTGGTGCTTTCCTATCTTTATCCTACACACCAATGTGGGTTGAACAAATGACTGCTGGCCGCGGATGGATCGCGCTGGCATTAGTGGTATTCGCAACCTGGAAACCCGGCCGAGTCCTGATTGGCGCTTATCTGTTTGGAGCTGTGACAATTTTCCAGCTACATCTGCAGGGGTTTGGTGTACAGATACCAGGACAGGTGCTGTCAATGTTACCCTACCTGGTGACGATACTCGTGCTGGTCCTAATTTCGAGAAATGCTTCGCGCGTGAAGCTGAGCGCACCAGCCTGCCTCGGTCAGATATTCCATTCCAACACCTGATTGATTTCATTATCAACAACAGCAGATCATCGAGAATCACCTAAGCTTTTTGAGTCTCGATTGATGTTCCTGGTGATCTGGATAGAAAGGATTCGGGTTATTTTCGCAGGTTATAGCGGCTATCTGTTGGTGTTAAAATAATTCGATGGAGCAGTTTAGAGAAGCTCAAATTTAACGCATAATTTCTTTGGGTGATTTTGTATTTAATCACCAGCGAAGAAACAGGAATTAGGAGAAATTGTAGAATGAAAAAGTTCTTAATCGCCGCCATTGCGGCATTTACCTACGCAATCGGTTCGAGTTTGGCGTTGGCCGATGACCCCCTAAAGATTGGGTTTGTGTACATCGGTCCGGTTGGTGATCACGGTTGGACATATCAGCACAATGATGGACGTCTTGCGGTCGAAGAAGCATTTGGTGACAAAGTACAAACGAGTTTTGTCGAGTTTGTTCCTGAAGGTCAGGATGCCGAGCGAGTCATTCGACAGCTTGCTGCGGATGGGAACAAGTTAATCTTTACCACCTCTTTTGGTTATATGAACCCTACCATCAAGGTTGCACAGAGTTTTCCAGATACTCATTTCGAGCATTGCTCCGGCTACAAGCGTGCAGATAACGTTTCCACTTACCTGGCGCGCTTTTATGAAGCACGATATGTCAATGGTCGAATCGCAGGTCAAGTTACAAAAACCAATACGATTGGGTATATTGCATCTTTCCCCATTCCAGAGGTTGTAAGAGGTATCAATGCATTCGCCCTAGGTTTACGCAGCGTCAATCCAGATGCAACCATCAAAGTAGTCTGGGTAAGCACTTGGTTTGATCCTGGTAAAGAAGGCGATGCTGCTAAAGCTCTGATCGATCAGGGTGCCGATATCCTCCTTCAGCACACGGATTCGCCAGCACCGCTTCAAGTTGCTGAAGAACGTGGTGTTTGGGCAATTGGTCAAGCGTCCGACATGTCTGCCTTTGGTCCAAGAGCTCATCTGACCTCAGCCATTAACAATTGGGGTCCCTACTATGTTGAACGTACGAGAGCGGTGATGGAAGGCACCTGGGAATCGGGTGACGTTTGGGGTGGATATGCCGCTGATATGATCAAGTCATCTGAAATCAATGCAGAATCTGTACCTGCGGATGTCATTGCCGACGCGCATGCGACAATCGAAGCGATTCGTTCTGGAGAACTTCATCCATTTGCTGGGCCGATCCTGGATCAGTCTGGTAATGAAATTATTGGAGCGGGTGCCACCTTAAGCGATGGTGACCTGCTTGGTATGAACTACTACGTTATGGGTGTCGAAGGCTCACTACCGCAGTAGCGTTAACTGATCGAATCTATAGATTTCATTGTTCAGGGGCGCTTGAATTCAAGCGCCCCTGAAGTTTCTTAGTTCATTTTGACCTAGTGCGGGTATCGGAAGTGCTTGCAGCCACCTTAAGTACCTCGGTCTAAGTTCTTTCCAGGAATGCTTGCTGGTATTCCACAGTCTTAAATTTTTTTAAAACTTCAAGATCGATTTAATCTCCCCTCTGATGACCCCAACCCCCGGGGTTTATTTGACTAAATTCTTTTCGGAAAACAACCGAAAAGGTATCACTTGTTACTGAACCAGGATCGGATAGCAGACGCGAACGTCTCTACACACGCTCTTGGTGGCATGCAAAGTCTTGGCACGGCCACTCAATTTCATTGGTGCGGATAAAGGTGACTGCTACCAACCTGTTACTTGTCATCTGTTATAGTGTTAAAACTGAAATGGCAACGATGAACTAACGAACTTAGTCTTCGACTGACTGATGTCATCTGGTTTTCACAACGCATTAGCTGCAAAATTCATGAACTTTCCAATCAGGAATTTGTTAATGATATTTGTATTGGTCTCAATGCCGGTGCTCGCAACAGATGGGCTGGAAAATGAGAAGATGCTAGCTGAGCAAGGAGATTCTGCCGCACAATTTAATCTCGGCCGGATGTACTATCACGGTGAAGGTGTGCCGCAGGATTACACCAAAGCTGCGCGCTGGTACCTCAGGGCAGCTGAGCAAGGCCATACTTCTGCGCAGCACAATCTAGGCTTGCTGTACGACAGCGGCAAAGGCGTGCCACAGGATTACACTGAAGCTGCGCGCTGGTATCTTAAGGCGGCTGAACAAGGACATAGTTCAGCACAGAACAACCTCGGCCACATGTACGCTAAAGGCGAAGGCGTACCGGAAGTTGACAAAGAGGCCGTGCGTTGGTATCTCAAGGCGGCTGAGCAAGGACATCGTTCAGCACAGTACAATCTTGGCGTGATGTACGCTAACGGCGAAGGCGTACCGGAAGATGACAAAGAGGCCGTGCGCTGGTATCTCAAGGCGGCTGAGCAAGGACATCGTCCAGCGCAGAACAATCTCGGTTTTATGTACGCTAACGGCGAAGGCGTGCCGCAGGATCACACCGAGGCTGTGCGCTGGTACCTTAAGGCAGCTGAGCAAGGAGATCCAATCGCGCAGTACAATCTCGGCGGGCTGTTTTACGGAGGTGAAGGAATCTCTAAAGATAATTTGCAGGCCTATGCGTGGTTTACTATTGCAGCAGCATCTGGACACAATAATTCTCAAGTAGCGAGAGAAATTGTTGCCATGGAAATGTCTTCCACGGAAATATCCAAAGCACAAATACTATCACGCAAGTTGTGGGATGCAATTGGCTTGAATAACAGAGGGCAATAATTTCGTATTTCTGATATCGTTCAGTTTCTGTCTGATTAGCGCTTCATGTGCTATGTTGTCTTTGTTCCATAGGGCCTTGATTGTAACTTTGGAAATCTCTTAGGCGGTTATTGTCTCATTAGTTCGATTACGTATTCGGTCAGCGTTCAAGGAGCAGGAAAGATACTGAAATTACGATGCAGTAAGTCTATCGAAGCTTTGGCCGCAGTTGTTTTGCCGCCATTGTTTGTAGGTTCCTCTATGTGTCTTAACTAACAAATCAGGTTGCTTATGTTGCCACCCAAGGATCGATGAGTTTGATACCTGTGCCCCGAAAATCCCGTACGTTGCGGGTGACCAGAACAGCACCCCGGGACCGACATATCGCAGCGATCTGGCAATCAGCCTCGCTAATAGGCTGGCCCGCGTCTCGGCGGGCGGCTGCAATTTCCGCATAGGTTTGGGCGGCGGCACTGTCGAATGGAAGGATTCGCTCCCGAAAACCAATGTTGAGCCAACGGTTCATGGCGACTTCCAGTGCGTTTCGCCGTTTACCAGCCGACATAATCGCGACACCGTAGCGCAACTCCGCTTCGCTCACAGCTGTCAGGTATATCTCCTGTGCATTGCGTTTTACAATCCACGCCGCCACGGTAGGCATCGGTTTCGGACGCATGAGTTCGGAGACGACATTCGTGTCAATGACGAACACGAGGGTTGCTCAGGAGAAATCCAGAGGCTCGCGCATCGGGCCGCGCGGTGGAAGTTCGAGTTCCACATCGCCAAGGGGTGCGAAGCACTCGCGAGTGAACTCTACCAAGTTCCGGGGACCGGTCTGACAGTCATTCACGGCGTTGCGTAGGATGATACGCACCTCTTCTTCCATCGAGCGGTGATGCTCGGCAGCGCGCACGCAAAGGCGCATCTTTACGTCATCGTCTAGATTCCGAATCGTAATGTTCGCCATCGGTTGCACCTCCTAATTTTCGGGACACACCTATTTGTCAACTTGCTAGCAATGCAAGCAATTATACTGCATTGAGTCAATTTCAATCGTTGCTTGAACGCTGCAGAGAAAACTGCACCTGAGTCTGGTTCACTCGTTCAGAACTTTCCAAATTTCAGGTCGGAAAGTACGAATTTCCTCATCGCTCAAACCTTCCAGCGAGTGCGGAAATTTGATCCACCGTTCCGTTTCATGCAAGTAATAGTCAGGCTCCCTGTCAGTCCTGTTGCGTGTGGGTTTATACCAGGGAACGGCAACCCGTATATCTTCTGGCGTATTCAGTCTTGCTTTGCGACGCAGTTTGTCAATGATCGCCTCGATGGTTAAGCCGGTATCGAAGACATCGTCTACAAGAAGCAAACCGTCCTCTGCATTGACTCTGTCCACAAGATAGCTCAGACCGTGTACCCGCACGAGATGACCGCGCTGGTCGATTGTGGATTCGTAAGAGGATGTACGAATAGCGATATGATCTGATTCAATTCCTGCCCAGGACAGAACTTCCTGAACGCCAATACCAATTGGTGTCCCACCGCGCCATATACCAACAATGAATTTTGGTTTAAACCCACTATTGACTACCATTGCACCGAGTCGCATGGCATCGTTCAGCAGGTCTTGGGCTTGTATGTATAGTTTGGCACTCATGATTAAAATAGTACACCATGGAAAATCTACACGCTCAAGAAAAAGTTTATGTTGAAGAGCATGATCTGATAATGGATGGATTTCGACTCGGACGACGGGTCTATGAAAGCGGCTTTCGACCTGACTTCATTGTCGGCATTTGGCGAGGGGGCAGTGCAGTCGGTATCGTGGTTCAGGAGTGCTTGCAACATTTAGGGGTGGAAACAGATCACATCGCCATTCGGACATCCTACCGCGGTATGGAGAATTACTCCGATATGATACGGAATTCTGAAAACATCAGAGTTCATGGATATGAATATTTGATCGACCGCTTGGAGGCTCAACATCAACTATTACTGGTGGATGATGTATTTAGCAGCGGACACAGTATGCAGGCAGTGAAAGAAAAACTTCGTCATAAACTTCGCAAGAATTTACCGGAAGATATCCGGGTAGCAACGGTGTGGTACAGGCCAGTGGTGGATCGGCCGGCCCCCGATTACTTCATAAACGAAACCGACCGTTGGCTAGTTCTGCCTTACGAACTCTCTGGTCTCAGTTTGGATGAGATTCGTATTCACAAGGCCTGGGCTGCTCCGATACTGGAATCTATTTCTGCAAAGGAATAAAGGTGGCATACTCAGTTTCAATCATTTGATGCAGCAACATTTGATTTGAACTTCTAATATTTCTCATGAATCAGTCCCATCGCTCCGCTCATTTCTTATCGATTGCCAAGGAGCTTTCTCAAAAGTTCGCATCAAAAGCGGCTTTGTGGGATAGATCCCGTGAATACTGCTGGGAAAATGTTGACGATCTGGTTGATGCAGGTCTAATGGGCATGACGATTCCAAAGCAGTACGGTGGACAGTCTGCATCTTTCTATGAAGCAGTATTGGTAATTGAGGAGATTGCACGTAGTTGCGCACTGAGTGCACGAATTGTCGTTGAGTCAAATATGGGAGGCATTAGCGCAGTGATGGCTTATGGCACAGAAGAGCAGAAAAATTACTGTGCACCATTGGTGCTCAAGGGGGATAAACCGGCAATCTGTATCACTGAACCGGAAGCTGGCAGTGCTGCAACTGAAATGAAAACCGTCGCCAAAAAAGTGGGTACAAACTACATTCTCAATGGAGTTAAGCACTGGATTACCGGAGGTGGAATATCCAAACTCCATTTAATATTCGCTAGAGTTTTGGATGAAGAGGGTCAGGATCTGGGAATTGGAGGATTTCTGGTTCACTACGATCCAGCTAACAACATCAAACCTGACGGATTTACTGTTGCCCGTCGAGAGCATACCTTGGGATTGTGCGGAATGCCAGAAGCCGAACTCCATTTCAATGACCTCGAGGTCGACGAAGCAATGATGCTTCCAACACCATCAGGATTTCGTCGAGGCTTTGCTGATCTAATGAATGCATACAACAGTCAACGAGTCGGAGCGGGAACGATTGCGATGGGTATAGCGGCCGGGTCACTAGAACATGCAAAGCGCTATATGACTGACCGGCACCAGTTTGGGCGACCGCTCGCTGAGTTTCAAGGTTTGCAGTGGATGATTGCAGAAATGGATACATCAGTCCATGCATCGCGATTACTGCTTTACGAAGCGGCGAAGTCCGCTGAAGAAGGGAAGAGCCAGTTCCCTGACCCTTTATTGGCCGCCAGGGCAAAACTGTTTGCTTCGGAAAGTGCGATCAAAGTCGTCAGCGATGCTCTGCAAATGTTCGGTGCTCGAGGATACGGTGATCAGGAACCATTGGAGCGAATGTATCGAGACGTACGAATGTTCACCATTGGCGGGGGAACTGCGCAGATTTTGAAAACACAGGTTGGCAGCCGACTGTTAGGAATCAAAGCGCCGCAAACTCGGGACGGATACTTACGACTTTCGGGAGAATAGACTTGCCGACCGAAATTTGTAGGGCAACTTGGAAGAACTCATAATTTCACTGATTTGTATAGAATCAACAGGTTGAGAATTGATTAGTTTGTCTGAAGATATGAAAAAATTTGGCGTTCGCGGTGCGATTTTTGACTTTGTCGCAAACCCAAGGCAGAGTTCAAAAGCGTTCCGTTTCATCAAAGATGGCATTATGGTCATCTCGGATGGGCGTGTCGAATCTATTGCCCGGACGACAGAATGTCTAGACACCTTTCGGGAGCAATTTCCAATTCTTGAATACCCAGGCTGTTTCATTTGTCCCGGATTCATTGATACCCATATCCACTATGCTCAAACGCGGATTATCGGTTCACCCGCACCCGGCCTGCTGGAGTGGCTTGAGACGTACACGTTTCCTGAAGAACTCAGATTTAGTGATCCAAATCACTCAGCAGCCGTCTCATCACAATTCTTTGACGAGTTGGTCAGCAATGGAACAACCTGCGCACAGGTCTACCCAACGGTTCATGAAAACTCTACGGATGTTTTCTTTGAAGAGGCGCATACGCGAGGCCTTCGAATGGTGGCAGGAAAGGTGCTTATGGACAGGCATGCTCCAGAAGG
>CAZYSR010000446.1:0-1865 GCA_964649525.1 uncultured Gammaproteobacteria bacterium | reverse complement strand
CTATCTGACTGCGGATATCAGCCAGCGTATATTCGCGAATATCAACACCATCAACCAACAGGGTGCCATCCTGAATTTCATAAAGGCGTGGAATAAGTGAAGTCAGAGTACTCTTGCCGCTACCGGATGAACCAACCAGTGCGATGGTCTGACGAGGCTTAATGTCCAAACTGACATCATTTAGCGAACTTGCATCCGATTTTGGGTACTTGTAAGTGATGTTCTTGAACTGAATTGCACCGTCAACCTTCTTGTCGGTCATCGAACGATTGCCTTCGTCGATTTCTATCTCCTGATCGATGAGGAAGAAAACCCGCTCTGATGCCGTTAGCCCGGCCTGAAGCATCTCATTGACTCGGAGCAGTTTTTTCAATGAACTTGAAATCAGTGCCAGAGCAGCCATAAATGAAACGAAGCCCCCGACGGTCAGTGGATCGGTCAGATCACGGGTTAAACTGAAATAGACCGTACAAGCGATCACTACCGTTGAAATAAACTCAGCAGCAGGCACTGTAAGGTGGCTGGCGACCGCCTGCTTCAGCTTGAGTTGCCGAACTCGATTGGCGTAATTGTAGAGACGCTCGCGTTCATAGTTCTGAGTCTGATAGAGTTTGACCAGCCGGTGATAAGCAGTCACTTCCTGCAGATGCGCCAGTAGACGCTCACCCATTTGCATAAAGTCGCGATAAAGTTTACGTAATCGTCTGGCAATAAAGGCGACTAGCGTCGCAATCAACGGGGTTGCGATCAGCAGGATCAGACTCAAGGCCCAGTCCAGAATGAATATCCAAACAAGCAAACCGAGAATGGTGAGGGACTCACGAATGATCGTGATCACCACCGTTGAAGCGGTGTCTGTTAACTGATTGACATCCGATGAGATTCTGATATTGATTTGGGCAGCCGAAATGTCATCGTAAAACTGAGTGGGAAACGCAATCATGCGATCAATCATTTGAGTCTGAAGGTCGTAAACAACGTAACCGAGTACCCAACTCATGCACACACCGTGCAGGTAGCTGGCAATGCCTCGAATAGCGAAGAGAGTGATCAGTATTATCGGAGTCCAGAGAATGTAGTCCGGGTCACGCTGTACGAAACTGCCGTCGAGCAGAGGTTTCATTAAAACTGCAACAGCAGGAGTCGTCAGAGCGAAAAGCGCAACTAGGGAAAGACCCAGAAAAAAGTACCACTTGTAGACCATGACATAACTCAGCAGACGTCCGTACAGCCTGATGTCTTTGAACAAGGGAAATCTAGAGCGTTTGTTAGTCACGTAACTAGTGGAAAATAATTTGAACGGCTGATTTTTTCAACATTAACACACAGACTTCTTGTTGGGTTCATACCCGGGCAATAAAGTTTGTGGAAAACAGCGATTACTATGTGGTTGATATATTAGTATTACCACGTTGAAGTGTGGGTATCTGAGGACCAAACGGATTGACTCGTCAAGTGATTTGTGTACACAACAAAAACGCTACATAAGTAAGGTTTTACACTGCATCGCGTTGACATTCAACACACACTATTCCCGTTTCAACCGATGTGACACAGATTTCGCAAAACTGGGATAACTGAGACCTGCCATCAGCATGGGTGGTTTTCGGAACCTAGTGTAGCATTGATTATCTTCCTAGCTAGCGCAAACTCCATTCTCCTTCGATAACAGCCATCTTTTCGGATGCCTTTAAATGGTGTCAGGAAAATATCTTGGGTTTCATTGCGGAATGTGTTCAATTTCATATTGAGAGTTTCCACCAGTACTGGAATTTCTTCAAACTCCCCGCTGATTCTGGTAAAAAATCTCGAAGAAACTTTAATGGAATATTCGTTAATTTCTTCGACTTCGCAGAATCGAATTG
>CAZYSR010000445.1:0-3414 GCA_964649525.1 uncultured Gammaproteobacteria bacterium | reverse complement strand
GTGCGATTAATACCAGAAATGTGTTTGCTGCCGGTTCCTCAAGAACTTTCAACAGAGAGTTTGCACCCGCATTTGTCATGGAATCGACCGGATCAATGACAAAAACTTTGTTCACAGATAAATGAGGCTTTACATTTGCATTTTCGATCAATGCTCTAATTTGATCGATAACAATCGTTGAGCGGGGATTTTTGCGTTTAGCACGAGAGGATTGATCATCGAGATATCGATCTGCGAAACTGACTAACACCGAATCCATGCTATCGAGTCTGGCTTCAGAAGTCAGCACGTGCAAATCCGGGTGGGTGCCTGAACTGAATAGTCGACAATTTCTGCATTCCCCACATGGTGAATTTTTTTCATCTTCACATAGCAATGCTACCGCAAGCCTGGTCGCGAAACGAAGTTTCCCGATACCATCTGTACCCGTAAACAGAATCGCATGGGGCAGTCTGTCTAATGATTCAACGATGCGCTTCCAGGCCTCAATATGCCATGGATACGGTTCAAGAAAGTTAACCATGAGCTTGATCTATAAACTCTTTTATATAACGCTGAGAAATGTCTTTAACTTCGTCAACATCAAGAGTAGCATCAATGCACTTGATACGTTCTGGGTGGAGAGTGTGTAATCTAATGAATGCATTCCGCACTCGATTGTGAAACGCATCTGTTTCTTTCTCAAATCGATCCGGCGAATCGATCTGTCTAACTCGTTGCTGGGCGGTTTCGATGTCGGTGTCAAACAATAACGTAAGGTCCGGTCGAAATTCACCTTGAGCCCATTGTTCAATTTGTGCAATTCGGTCAAACGGCAATTCTCTCCCGCCTCCCTGGTATGCATAAGTTGAATCGGTGAATCGGTCACAAACTACCCAACGCCCTGCTTCAATATTCGGCAATATTAGCTGCTCCAGATGCTGAGAACGTGCAGCAAACATGAGCAGCACTTCGGCATTCGGAAGAATTTCGCTGTCTTTGGACAATACTAATTTGCGTAACTTTTCACCAATTGGTGTTCCGCCAACCTCGCGCGTGGTTACAACTTCGAATCCAGCTTTTTGAATGGTTGAGACGACTGCCTCTGCTGCAACCGATTTACCGGCACCATCAAGACCCTCCAAAGTGATGAATTTTCCTTGCATTCTCTGCCGGTCCGCTATCTATTCGGTCTGATGATTCTCAGAATCAACCCTGCTTTTCAACAATGCTACGATAGTTACGAACAGCTTTAAGGTGCTCGTCTATCGTATCGGAAAATTGATGTGTTCCATCACCACGAGAGACAAAGTACAAATAACTGGTCTTTGCCGGACGGGCTGCGGCTTGAATTGCGGCTAATCCAGGCATCGCAATAGGAGTTGGCGGAAATCCAGAACGAGTATAAGTGTTGTAAGGCGTATCCCGATCTAACACGGATCTTTTGAGCGGCCCGTCAATTCCGCCTAATCCATAAATCACGGTCGGGTCCATCTGCAGGCGCATACCCTTATTCAAGCGATTCACAATCACACCGGCAATAATTGGGTATTCCTCGTCAACACTTGACTCTTTCTGAATTATTGATGCAGCAATCAGACACTCATAGGCCGTTTGGTATGGCAAATCGGGACTTCGATTTTCCCACTCCCGCTCCAAAATTTCTTTCATCTGAGCATGAGCTCTTTGCAATACTGACAAATCAGTTTGCCCTGTATTGAAGTTGTAGGTATCCGGAAAAAACCAACCCTCAGGATGTTGTTCCGAGATGTCAAGGCGTTCAAGAATGGCATCAGCCTCAACTTCTGCAAGTGTTTGCTTCAAATTTGCCTTCTTACTCAGTTCAGCCAAAAACTCCTTGAAAGTCCAACCCTCAATGAACTGAATCTGATGATCGATTGACTTTCCTTCTACGATTTTCGACAATACCTGCAGAAGATTCAATTCTGGTTGAAATTGGTATTCACCGGCCTTTAAAGAACGTTCAAATTGTCCCGTGCGCGCAACCCAAACCAACAATTCAGGGTTTGTCAGGTGACCGTTCTCGTACAACATGTTCGCTAAGTCGGTTGCGTTAGCACCGGACTCAAACACATAAACCTGATCCTCTGGTATGTTGAGCGGACGTGTAATCAGGTATGCTGCATAAGTAACCGTAGCAAACGCGAAAAAAGAGATGATAGCGACGAATAATGGCCACGAACGTCGCTTCCGAGATTTTCTTTTGACTGCCACGTCTGAAATCAGTCAGGAATTAGTTGTGCCGAGTCGACAGAAAATTAGTCGTTACTTCCAGATGATAATCTAACTGAATTTTCTGAATGCAAGTGACCCGTTTGTTCCACCAAATCCAAAGGAATTTGATAGCGCACCACCAATTTTTGTATCTCGCGCCGTGTGAGGTACATAATCAAGATCACATTGCGGATCAGGATCATCAAGATTAATTGTTGGGGGTGCTACTTGATGATGAATTGCCAGTACTGTGTGTATTGCTTCAACTCCACCTGCTGCACCCAACAAATGTCCGATCATTGATTTTGAAGAACTGACTGCAATATTGAATGCATGGTCACCAAACAACTTTTTGACCGCCATAGTTTCCGCAATGTCCCCCTGTGGTGTTGAAGTACCATGCGCGTTGATATAGTCAATTTCGTCAGTATTGGTTCTACCGCTTCTTAGTGCATTGGTCATGCATCTAACCGCCCCATTACCATCCGGTGATGGGGCAGTGACATGGTGAGCGTCGCCACTCATCCCAAAGCCTGTCAATTCCGCATAAATCCTAGCACCTCGACGCTTAGCGCTCTCCAGTTCCTCAAGTACCAGAATACCGGCACCTTCTCCGATTACAAATCCATCTCGTCCCAGGTCCCACGGTCGACTAGCTGCCTCAGGGTCATCATTCCTTCGACTGAGTGCACGAGCGTTGGCAAATCCCGCAACCGAAGTTGGTGTAATAGCTGCTTCGGTTCCGCCGGCAACCATCGCGTCTGCATCGCCAAATTGAATCAGTCGCGCGGCTTCTCCAATAGCGTGTGTTCCTGTCGTACATGCAGTGGTTACCGCAATGTTTGGCCCTCTCAAACCATAACTGATCGAGATATTGCCGGCCGCCATGTTGATGATTGACATGGGGATGTAAAACGGAGAAATTCGTCGTACACCGTGCTCATGTTTATATATGGTTGTAGCCTCAATCGTCGTGACCCCACCAATACCTGCACCAACATAGACGCCTACCAAATCCAAGTCAATATTGGAATCCAAAAGACCAGAATCCTTGATTGCCTCACCAGCAGCACACATGCTAAACTGAATGAACCGGTCCATTCTCCTAGCATCCTTGGGCGGTAGGTGATCACTTGGAACGAAATTGTCGACTTCTCCGGCAATGGTGACCGGAAATCCAGTCGTATCAAACAAGGTGAT
>CAZYSR010000444.1:0-4658 GCA_964649525.1 uncultured Gammaproteobacteria bacterium | reverse complement strand
GCGAAGAGTATTGAGTTGACTGGAATTCTGGATGAAAATTCCGGCGATATGATTAAACATAAAGTTTATCGATGAGTGAACGACTATTAACAGTGAAAAACCTGCAAATTGAAGGATTTGCAGATGATACCTGGAAGCCTATTGTGAATGGTATCGACCTCCACCTCGACCGTGGTGAGGTTTTGGGCCTGATTGGTGAGTCTGGTGCGGGTAAATCAACCATTGGTATTGCAACCATGGGGTACACAAGACCAGGTTGCCGAATCGTTGGCGGATCGATTGACTTTGATGGTGTCCCCATTCTTACCCAGACCGTCGAGCAGATCAGAGAAGTTCGTGGCGTGAGAATTTCTTATGTCGCACAAAGCGCAGCGGCATCGTTTAACCCTGCACATAGACTAATCGAGCAGTATACCGAAACCCCGGTTCAACACGGAGTGCTCAAGTATCAACAGGCAGCGCAGAATGCGCGAATGATTTACGCGCGACTGGAGTTGCCCGATCCCGACAACATTGGCAATCGTTATCCGCATCAGGTGTCCGGCGGTCAATTGCAGCGTGCGATGGTCGCGATGGCCATGTCATGTGAACCTGACATGATCATTTTCGACGAACCGACAACAGCGCTAGATGTTACCACCCAAATTGAAGTGTTGGCGGCAATTAAGGATGTTGTTAAACAATTCAACACCGCAGCAATTTACATCACCCACGATTTGGCAGTGGTGGTGCAACTCGCTGATCGAATCATGGTGCTGCGTTATGGAGATTTGGTTGAAGAGTCGGATACTCGCACGATGCTTGAATGTCCAAAAGAGGAATACACGCGTAAACTTCTGGCGGTGCGTACTTTTGCGAAAAATCCTGAACCTGAAACTAAAGAAGAGCATTCACTTATCGAGGTGAGTGATTTGCACGCAGCCTATGGTGGCGGAGTAAAAGTACTGGAAGACATAAATCTGTCGGTTGAGCGCTGTCGAACCGTTGCAGTCGTGGGTGAATCCGGCAGTGGGAAAAGCACCTTGGCCCGGGCAATAACTGGATTGCTGCCACCGATGCAAGGTTCCATCAAGTATCAGGGCGAGGAACTGCCCGGATCATTCAAGAACCGGAAAAAGGATCAGTTGCGACAGATTCAGATGATTTATCAGATGCCTGATGTTGCTTTGAACCCGAGACAAAAATTGCGTGAAACAATTGGACGCCCACTTGGATTTTATTTTCAGATGGATGGTGCGGAACGCGAACAGCGAGTGAAGGAGTTGCTTGAGATGATCGAATTACCGACCAACTATATTGATCGGTATACTCCTGAACTTTCCGGCGGACAGAAGCAGCGGGTTTGTATTGCGCGGGCACTCGCGGCCAAGCCAGTGGTCATCATATGCGATGAAGTGACATCCGCACTTGATCAATTGGTCGCAGAAGAAATTCTTAAGCTTCTGGATCGATTGCAGAAAGAACTGAATATGACATATCTTTTCATCACGCATGACTTGGCCACCGTAAAGGCGATCGCGGATGAAATTGTCGTGATGCTGAAGGGTCGTATTGTTGAACACGGACCGAAAGAAGAGGTGTTGGTTCCACCTCATCACGAATACACTGAACTACTATTGAGTTCAGTACCCGAAATGGATCCAGACTGGCTTGACGATTTGCTAGTAGCCCGATCTGCTGCAAGTGCATAACAGAACAAGAGATTAATCCGAATTGATCAATGCATCTCAAGCCTATAAATGGAAGATAAGATCTAATTTGGAATCAGAGAAGCAGTGGCGATTCTAATAACCAAACGTTTGTTGATGATGCTGCTTACGATGTTTGCAGTATCGCTGATTCTGTTTCTGCTTTTGGAAATTGATGTTGACACGATAGCTATCAAAGTACTCGGTCAATTCAGTACTGAGGAACAGCGACAGATCTGGCTGGAAAGAAATGGTTATTACGAGCCAGTCTATAAGCGCTATATCATTTGGTTGGGCAATTTCATCACCGGTGATTTTGGCACATCAACGATCTACAAAATTCCAGTTTCTGAGGTTCTTTGGCCGCGGCTCTGGAATACAACAATTCTTGCCTTTTGGGTGTTTGTTTTCCTGGTTCCTGTCTCGTTGGTGCTTGGAATTCTTTCCGGAATGCGTGAAGGTTCCAAGCTTGATCGGACGATTTCAGTCGTCAGTATTCTGACTACGTCGGTTCCCGAATTCGCAAGCACCGTGTTTTTCTCTGGCTTGTTTGTATTTTCCCTGCAATGGCTGCCGGGCACTAGCAGCATGTTCGAAGGGTTTGACTGGAAGCAGCTGGTGTTGCCTGTGCTGGTGCTTCTGGTTTATGACTTTGGCTACGTCACTCGAATGACTCGGGCTTCCATGGCTGAAGTGATGACCACTCACTACGTACGAACAGCTGTACTTAAGGGACTCCCGTACAGGCGGGTGATTCTCAAACATGCGCTCAGAAATGCACTCATTGCTCCGTTTACAGTATTGATGCTGCAGATCAATTGGTTGCTTTCTGGTGTCATCGTAGTGGAGTTTTTCTATGCCTACAAAGGATTTGGGGCACTTTTGCTGGAAGCTGCATTGCGACAGGACATTTACATGATTGAAGCGTGTACGATGGTCGCTGTTTTCGTAGTGGTAATGACGCAGGTATTTTCCGATATCGCGTACACACTGCTGAATCCTAGAATTCGATTTAGTTGATCGAGTAGCCCAAGATGACGGAAGCCACGCTCAACACAGCAACTGGAGCAAAAAATCCGGTCAGCGGACTGCGCCGAATCATTATGATGATTGGGCTGCTGCGCGAGAGCCCGGCAGGGATGGTCGGAGCATTTTTGGTTTCATTCTGGGTGCTTGTCGCGATCTTCGCTCCGTTAATTTCTCCGTTTGAGCCGAACGCAACACTGGTCCCTTTTATGAAACCAGGTGCGGTGAATCCGGATGGCGGTACATTCTGGCTGGGCACAGATCATATTGGGAGAGATATCCTGTCGAGAATTATCTGGGGGTCCCGAACAGTTCTGTTCTATGCGCCCCTTGCAACGTTTTGTGCTTATGTGCTTGGAATAATTATGGGGCTGGTTGCCGGGTATTATCGTGGCTGGATTGATGATGTTTTGTCTCGAATTGGAGACATGATTCTTTCGTTTCCCGTACTTGTGCTTTACATCATCATTATTTCGACGGTTGGTGCTTCTGGCTTGAACATCGTCATCGCAATCGTTTTCGCCAGTGGACCTGGGATTATGCGTATTGTGCGTGGTCTGGTGCTTGATCTTAGGAATAGAGACTATGTAGCGGCAGCGCAGACCCGCGGCGAATCAGCCTGGCGAATCATGTTGGTCGAGATTCTTCCCAACGCACGTGGTCCCTTAATTGTTGATGCCTGCCTCCGTATGGGTTATGTCATCATTAATATTGGTGTGCTGGGCTTCTTGGGACTCGGGCTGCCGCCACCTGACCCGGATTGGGGTGGCATGATTAACGAAACCCGACAAATGGCGTTGATCTTCCCGCATATGACAGTGATTCCATGCATTGCCATTTCAACATTGATTTTGGGATTCAATCTCCTGGCTGACGGTATGCGAGATATTTCACTACGAGACTAACGATGGCCGAACAATCGAACGAAGTCGTATTGAATATCCAGAATCTGGATATCTCATATTACACACGTGCCGGAGAGATTCCAGCTGTTGTGGATTTTTCACTAGAAGTAAAACGTGGTGAAACGATTGGGCTGGTTGGTGAATCAGGTTGCGGTAAGTCAACCGTTGCGATGGCGATCATGCAATACATGGGCCATAACGGTGCAGTCAAGAGCGGAACGATTGAGTTCAAGGGTCGCGATCTGACAAAACTGAGTGAGGAAGAATTAAGGCAGATTCGCGGCAAAGAGATCTCAATGATCTACCAGGAACCGTTTTCTGCCCTGAATCCAAGCATGCGCATAGATCAGCAGTTAATGGAAGTTCCGCTGGCACATGAAGATATCGATGTTAAGGAGGCACATGAAAGAGCCCGGCAGATTCTGACTGATGTCAATATTCCAGACCCTGACCGAGTTTTAGCCTCCTATCCGCATCAGCTTTCTGGTGGCCAACAGCAGCGGGTTGTGATCGCAATGGGATTGCTGTCAAATCCGGACCTGCTGTTGCTTGATGAACCCACTACAGCACTGGACGTGACTGTTGAGGCTGGAATTGTTAAGTTGATTGCCAATATCAGTAAGAAATTTGGTACCTCGCAAATTTACATTTCTCACAATCTGGGTTTAATACTTGAAACTTGCGATCGGGTCTTTGTTATGTATTCTGGCGAGGTTGTCGAAGAAGGGCGTATCAAACCACTATTCAAGTCTCCTCGACATCCATACACCCATGGACTATTCGGCTGTATTGCATTGCCGACAGCGGATAAGACTGCGGCACCACTGACGCCGATCCGCGGACAGCTACCGTTACCTCACGAGCGACCAAAAGGCTGCAATTTTGGCCCACGATGTGATCATTTTATAGCCGGTGTTTGTGACCAGGAAGATCTTCACATGGAGGATGTTTCTGACGACGTCGATGGGAAACATCGCGTGCGCTGCCTGCGTTGGACTGAAATTGAGCAAATTCGAGCTGATGCTGATCAGTCCAAAGA
>CAZYSR010000443.1:0-3037 GCA_964649525.1 uncultured Gammaproteobacteria bacterium | reverse complement strand
TTGTAAGTTGGCATTGTATCCTCCATTCGGTGACAGTCAGTTGTATCAGAATCAACAGGGGTCAATACCATCATACCATACCAACAGGAAAATGCAAAACTTATGTGACAGAGTACTAGCTTATTGCCGGATTTGGAGGGTTGGAAAGCTATCCTTACTTCCATTGATCGGATCAATACAATAAACTATAACATTGAGATCTGGAATGGCAATCGGTTTAGTTCGTATGACACATTTTATGAAAGAGATGGACGATATTTCGGTGAATCGGGCATGTATCGTTTGACACGAGGCGAAGACAGGAATACTTATCAAATTGTTCTCTACTTCGACCGACCCAATCAACGATGGTTGAGGGGAGATTGGTATGGTTTGCGTTACCTTGCATACGATTCTACCGGTCGGGACTTTGAAGTGGTATATAATTCCGGCGTAAACGATCTTCTGATACCCATAGATGAGCGTTGGCCATTGTTGTATGAACGAGCGTTAGTCCTTGCGTCAGGCAGCTTGCCGGACCGGGCTGACAATCCAAGGTGGCTCAAGTATTCAGGCGTGTCTAGCGAATTGGTTCAACTACTCACCGGCAAACTGAATGTTTCGATTAGGGAGGTTTAACATGCATGACCTCGTAGGTGCTTACGAACGGATGAGCCAAGTCTACCAGTGGTATATTGAGAGTGCCTTTCCATTAAGATACGAAGCTCTTAGTAATGAACGGCAAAGGCTTCTGTCTCAACAAGGAATTTTGTCTCAACCCCCATTGCTAGAGACAATTCCAGTTTATCCATCATCTGGCTACAATCTAGCAGGAGCAAGCCAATCATTGCCATCTGAATATCAGGACCTTCAATACCTTGCTAAAGCACTGCTTCCTTCCGATATTCAACTCTGGGCACATCAACTGAAATGCCTCCAAGAAGTTCTTGTAAATAAAAGAGATATTGTGGTGACTACAGGCACGGGATCAGGAAAAACTGAATGTTTTCTCTTACCTCTTTTGGCAGAATTGGCAAGGGATTCTGCCTCTTGGCCGGTCTGTCCACAACCACCCAAAGAATGGAAATGGTGGGAGAATGATGAAGTAGCTTGGAACGGTCAATGGTCACATACAGGAAGAAAAGCAGAAGATCTTCACGCAGTTCGCGCAGTTGTGCTCTATCCACTTAACGCACTTGTAGAAGACCAACTGCGCCGCTTACGAAGCACACTTGATTCTAAGGAGGTCCATCAATGGTTGAACACCCATCGCGGTGGAAACCGAATCTTATTTGGAAGGTATACTGGAGAAACACCTGTACCCGGTGATTCAAAGAATCCCAATGCGATGAATCGTCTACGTACTCGTTTACACGAAACAGCAGAGACAAGTGAGGAAATTCGTCAACTATTAGAAACAAAACAGGACATTGATTCGGATATTCGATACTACTTTCCAAACATTGATGGCGGTGAAATGTGGTCTCGATGGGATATGCAGGATACCCCACCCGATATTCTCATCACCAACTATAGCATGTTGAATATCATGTTGATGCGTAGCATCGAATCGTGCATCTTCGACCACACCCGGAAATGGCTTGCTAGCGATTCAACGCGTAAGTTCTACCTTATTATTGACGAACTACATGCCTATAGAGGCACACCTGGCACGGAGGTTGCCTACATTTTGCGCCTGCTTCTTGACCGAATTGGCTTGAATCCTAACTCCAAGCAGCTGGCTATTTTGGCAACTTCAGCAAGTGTAACCGATACCCCTGAGTCTCGAACGTTTTTGCGGGAATTCTTTGGGAGAGATCGATTTGAGATTGTTACAGGTGAGCAGACACTACCTACGGCAGGGGCTCGAGTTAGGATGACACCATTCCGAACAGCCTTTGAGCAATTTGCACAGAAAGTTCAGCCGGATTTACTCGATCCGATGCAGCCCCCCAACCCTGAATTGCCGGCAAATAGGGAAGCAATGGCAAATTTAGCTGGAGCATTGGGGCAACCACTTTCATCGAATGATACGGCAGAAATTGCTTTAGCAAATGTCCTGAAAAATCAAAATGCTCCTGATGCTATAAGGGATGCTTGCGTTGCCGTTAACGGAAGTGTGCGGCCTACAAAAGTCCCTGATTTGGATGATGTCCTCTTTCCCGGGGCACGTATGGAAGATCAGACTGCTTCTGATGCGATGAGAGGTCTGTTACTCGCACTCGGCATAAGTAAGGAGTCGTCAACAGGATCTTCGCCACAGCCGGTACGTGGTCATATTTTTTATCATAACCTACAGAATCTTTGGATTTGTGCAAACCCCAATTGTACTGACTCCCATTGTGAAACAACACAACGTCAGGAGGCATTCAAATCTGGCACGGGAATCCCGGTTGGCACACCGCACGAAAAACATCGTCTGACCTGTTCTTGTGGAGGTAGAGTTCTCGACCTCATTGTTTGTGAAGTGTGCGGAGAAATTTTTCTTGGGGGTTTTAGAGCAGAGCGACAATTAGCAGGTCAACGTGTTGAGATTCTAACAGCAGATCAGCCGGATTTAGAGAGGATGCCTGACCGCGTATCAATTACTCAAAGATACGGTCAATATGCTGTTTTCTGGCCGTTAAATGAAGCTTCCCCATGGACAACACAACCTCAAGATATAGAGTATCAAACAAAGAATATAAAGAGACGCTGGAAACAAGCTCACCTCAATGTGTTTTCAGGCATACTCCAACAGAGATCTATCTTGCCAGGATCTGGTGAGGAGATTGCAGGTTGGTTATATCTTATATCAGGTGCCCATCCAGATGAACCGGCAATGCCCCATAAATGTCCGCGGTGTGATGCAGATTATCGTCGCAGACGCATCCCAACACCATTGCGTAACCACCGAACTGGTTTTCAGAAAGCATGTCAAGTCATTGCCAGTGCCCTCTGTCGTGAAATGCCTGAAATGCAGGACAAAAAAGCCGTACGCAAACTAGTCATTTTTTCGGATAGTCGTCAAGACGCAGCAAAATTGGCAGCTGGTATGGAACGCGATCACTTTCGGGAC
>CAZYSR010000442.1:0-8096 GCA_964649525.1 uncultured Gammaproteobacteria bacterium | reverse complement strand
TACTTACTCTATGAAATCACCGAAAGTTTTGAGGATATGAAACGGGGCGATGTCGCTCGCTCAATGATCGTTTTCGATTGAAATTGTTTTAACGGGGAAAAGTATTCAACGTTTGGGCGTCGAGCCATTCAACAACACGAGGTTCTGGGTCTCTGCGTAACGATTCCAAAACCACATTGGTGTCTAGATAATCATTCGAGATTGATAGGTTGGCCCGGTGTAGTTTCGCGTTTTGCAAAACTGGCGAACTCCTTATTCGTTAGATTCGAAGTCTGGCCAATTGAGGACAGTATTGATCCCAACCGAACCCGTCCCTCCGGTTGAGTTGATTCTTCAAGAATAGCGCGCACTTCTGCTTCCGTACTACGACCGTGTTTGGCTGCACGTACGCGTAAAGCGCGATGCACTTCGTCGGGCAGGTTGCGTACGGTTAGTGTGACCATAACCAGTTCCTTATTTTGATTTCAATGCCTTCATTATCTGAATATGGAAGCATTGAAATCAAGTCAACTAAAGCCAAGCGATACCCGAATGGGCTAAAATGACTTTGCGTACTTTAGAGGAGGAAAGCAGTTTTGGATGAGTCCAGTTTGGCCGATGCGGGATTACGAACGACACTTCCGCGAAGACTGATCCTCAATATTATGGAGAACTCAGCGCAGCGCCACCTGGGCGCGGAAGACATTTATCGAGCGCTCCACGAATCTGGTGAAGAGGTTGGTATTGCGACTGTATATCGTGTGCTGACGCAGTTTGAACAGTCCGGCATCGTTATCAGACACCGCTTTGATGGAGATAAGGCCTATTACGAACTCAACGATGAAGAACATCATGATCACATGGTGTGTGTCGAGTGTGGTCGCGTTTTTGAGTTTATCGACGATGCAATTGAACAACGTCAGCGAGAAGTGGCGAGTGCGGCAGGTTTTGTTTTGCAGGATCACTCGCTGTGTTTGTACGGAGTCTGTGAAGGCATGCAACACTCTGATAAATGCTCGATGCCAAAAGAAAGCGAGCCAGGTATCTATCAGGTCGAAGAGGAATAAGCAAGTTGGCATGTCTGCATCTGTTGTTGACAGTGTGAACTGCTTTCAATGAACTGCCAACTGACTACTGATAGAGTCAAATTGTCATTCTCATTTCTTTAATCGGCTTCAAGAACAATCTATTCCAATCGCGATCCACGATTCAACAATTGTGATCGATTACAAGCACCAGACGCCGTCCGGCAAACCACGGTCCCGCTCCATTCCGATCAACTTTTCTGGCACTGCCGGTGAGGTCAACGCCATCACCGACGTTGATGGAGTCTCTGTTGGTTATCGGACACTGATATCTGGTGATGGAATGAGAGTTGTCGGTCAGGGGCCGATTCGAACCGGTGTAACAGCAATTTTGCCAAGGCCGCGTGACGCGTTACACATACCTTGCAATGCAGGATTTTTTTGTTTTAACGGCAACGGTGAGATGACTGGAGCACATTGGATTGAAGAGTCAGGCTTGCTGCAGTGGCCAATTGTGCTGACAAATACTCATTCCTGCGGGGCAGCACAAGCCGCTGTTACCAAGTGGGTTGTGTGCAACTATCCTGAGCATGCGGCTGAAGGGGTACTACCGGTGGCTGCCGAAACGTTCGATGGTGAGTTAAACGATATCAATGGGTTTCATGTAACAGATGAACACGTGATTTCGGCTATAGAAAGCGCCACTCACGGGCCAATCGAACTGGGCAGTGTTGGAGGTGGCACCGGCATGATCTGTTATGATTTCAAAGGTGGTAGTGGGTCGGCATCGAGAAAAGTTGAAGTGGGAGAGTCTACCTATACAGTGGGTGTGTTCGTACAGGCCAATTTTGGTTGCAGGAAAAATCTTGTAATCGCAGGTACGCCAGTTGGAAAGAATCTAACCGGTGGCGAAGTTCGCTCTAAGGGGAAGGGATCAGTGATTGCGATTTTGGCAACTGATGCGCCGTTATTGCCTCATCAGCTTAAACGTCTGTCGCGCCGGACTGTTTTGGGCATTGGTCGAACCGGAACTATTGGTAATGATGGGTCGGGTGACCTGTTTTTGAGCTTTTCTACTGCGAAACCAGTTAAAGCAGATGATGGGATGATGATCTGGCGTCAACTGAGCAATGATCTTTTAGACCCTTTATTTGAGGCAGTTGTGCAGGCGACCGAGGAATCAGTAGTTGATTCAATGATTGTCAATGAAACAATGACTGGTTGTGACGGCACAACAGCTTACGCTCTCAATCACGACAAACTGCGTCATTTTCTACAGGGAAAATGATCGACGACAGTTCTGGTTGACAATGAGCGACTATCAGGAACTGTCGAGTACAAAATTGATTGGAACCTGGACAACACCCTGAGTTGATTGTCCGTTTTTCTGGGCAGGTTGAAATCGCCATCGTTTCACGGCCTTTCTTGCGGCTTTGTCAAGCCTTGAGTAGCCGCTCGATTCAAGAACCTTTACTTCCTTTGCCCTACCTTTGCGATCAACGACCACGTGAAGAATCACTCTTCCCTGCTCATCATTGACGCGGGAGAGATATGGATAGCGAGGCGCTTGATTAGGCAATCCCTCAATGCCGTATTTTGGCGCCACATCAGATGAAATTCTGCCAAGACCGGTTATCTGCGTGACGGTATTGGCCGTACGCTGATCACTGCTGTTCATCGTTGGCTGAACTGGGTCTATGGATGCAACTTGGTGCTTTTCTTTCGGGATTGATTTCTCATCAGTTTCTGCGAAGTCAGTGCGGTCGGGTGATTCTTGAATCGTAAAAGGACTGGAGTTATCAAATTCTGGCTGATTTTCAACTGTCGTTTCTGAAACTGCTTCCTTCCATTTTGTTTCGGATTCGTCGTCTACTTCAGGTTCGATTACTTGCTCTGTGGTTGTATTATCAGGTGGGTCGGCATCTCTTAGAGATTCACCCTTCAATGGTGTCTTATAGGTGGCATGAATTTTCTCTCGAATTGGAGTTGGATCTGGTTTTGGTATGGCGTAAGCTAATTGGTTTGCGGCTGTAGGCACTTGATCAGTGAGCCATGAGTCATTCAGCCCGCTAGTTTTTTCGTTTGTAGTCTCTTTATCCAAATCTGATGTGGTCTGGTTGATTCCCGATACGAGAAAAGTCGGTGCAGGTAGATATTCTGGCTCTGCCTGATTGGCGTCTTGCTGAACTGGCTCAATCAGTTCGTTAGCGCTCGCGACCTGAATCTGAGACGCTACGATCTCCTCTGTTGTCAACTCGCTCGACAACAATTGATCAGAATCTACAACTGCGGGTTCTATTGCTTCTGCGGACCAAATTCCCGCAAGCTCATCGGCATCTGAAATATTAGCAGATATTTCCTTACCTGCCTGCACTGGTGAGTCCACTCTTTCGGCCGATGTGATGTCCGAATTCGATTGAAGTTCAAAATTCGTGATATGTTTAATTTCTTCGTCAATTCTCGAGTAGACAGTCTGAGAGATATTTAAAGGTGCCTCATCAGTGAATTGCTCGTCAATATCGTATTCAGTCTCAAGGCTGGCAGTCGAGGCAATATCGTCCGTGATGTGTTCGCCATCAACGATTTCAAGCGGTGAAAACTGCAAATCTTCGATTGCTGTGATTGAGACTGGATGAGACAATTCAGCGATACTCGCGACCTCAATCTGAGACTCTGCGATTTTTTCAGGTGATGATACTTTCGTTGGTTGTCGATCGATTTTTTTTGTTGCAGGCTCCACTACACCAGAGAACAAGATACCCGCAAGCTCGTCGGCATCTGAAATATCCACAGCTATTTCTGCACCAGCTTGCATTGGTGAAATTACGCCGTCGGTCGCAATGATGTCGGAATCCGCTTGATATTTAGACTTCCATATGTGCTCAATTTCATCGTCAATACTTAAGTAGGCAATCTGAGGAATATTTGATGGCGGCTCATCGGTGAGTTGCTTGTCAAATTTAGTTTCGGTCTCAAGATTGGAAGTCGAGGCAATCTCGTCTGTGATGTGTTCATCATCAGTAATTTCAGGTGGTGAAAACTGCACAACTTCAATTGCAGTGATGTCTACGACCTGAATCTGAGACTCTGCGATTTCTTCAAGTGTTGGCTCTGTCGATAGTGGTTGATCGAATTTTGTTGTTGCGGGCTCCTTTACATCAGTGGGCCAAACTCCAGCAATTTTGTCAGCATCCGAACTATCCACCTTTACTTCTGCACTTTCGTGCAACTCAAAATTCGAGAATTCAAATGGGATGATGTTTGAAACTAAATCTTGATCTGATTCTGTTATGTGCTCAATCTCATTGTCGATTCTTGAATTGGTCACCTGACTGGCAAAATTCTCAACTGGTTCTGTCAAATTAATATCCCGTGCACTTTCAGACTTTGTAGGCATTGATTTCTCTTCAGCCTTAACATACGCAGACTCTGTTGATTCCCACTCATTTGGTTCAGACAATTGTTCGGTACTCCGTGATATGTCACTAGACTCGGTTCGGACCGACTGAACCTCAGCATCGGGGATTTCCCCTATTGCCTCTATTTTTACAATTGGTAAAGGTGGTGCCGGTTGATCAATGTGGGAAATGTCCGTTGGCTGATTCGTTTCTACACTCGCGACTGCTGCTGAATCCAACTCATCGGCTACTTCATTGGTTGAATCGATGGAATCCTCAGCAAGCTGGATAAGATCAATTGAATTGGTTTGAGTCCCTGAATCTAAAAATTGATTAAGATCAGATTCGGCTGATTGACTCGCTGCTGTTCCAATTGCATCGGAAACTTCTTGAACCAGTGACACCTGAATTGGTTTGACAATTTCCAAATTGACCGGCTTTGAACGAATTGCTGAGACGAAAGTTGCCGCGAGTCCTGCGTGTACTACCAGAGACAGCAGTACACATAGCAATAGACGTTGGGTACGATGGTTTTGCACCTGTTCTATAACCTGTTTCTGGGAATCACAAAAAGTTCATCGCCCATCTTTCCGAAATGTGCCTCAATTCCATAGCACTGCTTTAAATTTCGAGTGGACAATACTGTAGTTGCATCGCCTTCCGAAGTGACTTTGCCGTCGAACAGCAATGTAAGTTTGTTGCAGTAGCGTGCTGCGATACTTAGGTCATGCATGACTACAACGACACCAGCCCCGTCTGCAACCAACTCCTGAAGCTTGTCCATTACATCCAATTGGTGAGCCGGATCGAGTCCGGAGATGGGCTCGTCAGCCAAAAGAATCTCCGGCTCCGTCGCCAACGCTCTGGCAAGCATTGCGCGGGCCTGCTCACCGCCAGACAGCGTGGTGACAGGCCGACTGGCGAATTGCAATACATCGCAGGTTTCCATTGTCTGACGAACAATTTCCCAGTCTGTAGTGGTTGGTCGTTGCCACTGTCCAAGGTGAGGCATTCGACCCAACATAACCAGGTTTTCGACTGAAAGCGGCCAGTAACTTCGACTGTTCTGTTCAAGATAGGCGACCTTTTTGGCGACTTCCAAACGATTTTGTCGGTCTACCATTTCCCCGTCGAACGAGACCTGTCCGGATTCAACCGGTTGTAGTCCACTCAAAGCACGCAGCAGTGTGGTTTTTCCAGCGCCGTTCGGACCGATCAGCCCAATCAACTGACCTTGATAAACACTGAACGACAGGTTCGAAAGAATTTGTTGTCCGCGACGCGAAACGCTGATGTCATTCACACTAAGCATAGTCATACGTACTGACGCCTCATGCGTAATATCAGCCAAAGGAAAATCGGTGTTCCTACCAGAGCGGTGAAAACACCTAGTTTTAATTCCACGCCCAATGAGATCAGACGTACTGCCACATCCGAAAAGAGCAGTAAACTAGCACCTCCCAGTGCGCTTGCAGGAAGCAGGCGGCTGGGTCGGTGACCTACAAAAGGGCGAATCAGATGAGGAACCACCAGCCCAACAAATCCAATTGCGCCTGCTACGGCGGTCGCGGCACCGACAGATGCAGTAACGCCAAAAATAATTTTCAGTCTCACAGCGCGAAGATTGATGCCGAGTGTTGCTGCGGTATCTTCGCCTAGAGACAAAGAGTCAAGTGCACGGCCAAGCGTTAGAACAAGTGCCATACCAGCCAAAATAAATGGGGCAGCAAGCCAGAAGTGCTCAAAACTGCGATTGGCCAACGACCCGAGCAGCCAAAACACGATTTCAAGCGAAGAAAACGGATTGGGTGCAAGATTCAAAGCGAGTGAGGTCAATGCTCCTGCCATGGTCGAGACAGCAACGCCGGCGAGTATCAGGGTTAAAGCTGAGCTTTCTCGACCCGCGATGGCCATCATGACTGCAACCCCGATACTGGCGCCCAGCATGCCACCAAATGGAAGAATCCATACATACATGGCCGACAGTCCGAAGTAAATAGTAATGACCGCACCAAGCGCAGCGGATGCAGATACCCCAATCAAACCCGGCTCCGCCAACGGATTTCTTACATATCCCTGCATTGCAGCTCCACAGAGACCCAGTGCAGCGCCAATCAACAATCCCAGTAATGCTCGTGGCAGTCGTATCTCCTGAACAATTACCGCTGCAGTACTCGGTTCGACAGACAGCAAGGCATAAAGCATGTCGACAGTCTTGATTCCTGCTGGACCTACAGACAACGAGCAGATAAAGGCAATCAAAGTCAGCGCAGTCAGTACCAGTATGAGAGCGCGGTAGCTCAATGTCGCCTTATGGGTGTGAACATTCATTGAACTGACTCTACAACCTCAATGCGAAATTCAGTGAGTAGGCGAAGTGCATCCGAAACAAAGGGTGTTCCGCAAATCCAGATTTTCCCAGGAATGTTGACTCTGGGAACGTTCTCGAAAGCTGAGCGAAGTGCCGGATGATTCGGAACTTCGTAAGCAAGGGAATTTTGCTCGTAGTCCGAGGCTGTCATCAATGCGTCCAGCTGGTGGATAACCAGTGCTTCGAGAGGTAGATATTGATTGCCAGAAATCCCAAGTTCGACTGCCAGATTGGTAAATCCAGCCATCTCGATTATGTCCGACTGTAGAGTACGCTTTCCAGTGGTGTAACCGTTAGCTTCGTAAATCAGCAACTTCGGTCGAGGTTCGTGTAGTGGTGCACTCACCTGAATCAACTCAAGGTCGAACTGCCGTACCACCTCCCTGCCACGGTCCGGAACACCAATTGCGTCAGCGACCGTCTGAATGTTTTCACGAATGTCTTGCAAAGTGAGGGCGACAGGAACGCTCAACACCTGGTATCCAAGACTCTTAAGAATCAGAATGCTGGGACTGCCAAACTGGCTAGTCAGAATCAGATCAGGTTTTTGCAACACCAACTCTTCTGCCATACCGTGATTGACGGAGTAAGGTCTGGCAGATTCCGCCATCATTGACATGTCCGGATTGCTCGCAAAGTAACTCAACGAAACAATGCGTTCCGGTTCTGCAAGCAGCATCAGCAACTGGTCGGTACAAAGGTGTGTCGATGCGATTCGTTCAGGTCGTTGTTCGGCGAGTGTGTACTCACCGGCAAACGACAACATTGCGCAAAAAACTACTGTTATCGTTCCGAGCCGAAATTTCTTTGATGAAAGCATGATTCAAATTCTGTTTCAGATCATTCCCAGCACCGAACCGATCAAAAATCGTACTTGACTCCTATATGAAATGACCGCTCCGCAACACCGTAACCGCCTACTTCCGCGTAGTCAGTTTTATTGAACAGATTCTTGATTCTTGCGGTGACCTGGCTGTTGGGTGAAATGTCAAAGGTAGCGGTAAGATTGGCTATCGTGAAACCTGGCAACTTAGAATAGTCCCAATCAAACTGCAAACCTGTGTGCTGAATGTTGAGATTCACGTTGGCTGGCCTGTTGAACAGGGACAGGTTTTTGTTGACGTTTAAACTTGCGGTACGTCTCGGACGTCTGACCAGATTTCTTTTATTGGCATCAACGCCGTCGCTGTGTGTCCAGTGTGCAGAAACTTCATACCCTTCGCCTAGCTCACCGCTCGCTGACAGCTCCAAACCTCGTATCCTGGATTCACCTGGAACGTTTTCCGATTGATAGACGTTCGTATTGAAGTTGTTATCATCACA
>CAZYSR010000441.1:0-2937 GCA_964649525.1 uncultured Gammaproteobacteria bacterium | reverse complement strand
CGTCATGTTCCTCAACATCCGCAACCTCATCCAACCCGTCAGCCGCGGCCACATCCTAACCGCGCAATTCGACCCCGACTACCCTCCCCTGTGCTTTTGCTGCGACGAAGCCCGCGACCAGGGCGGCATCGTAATATGGTGTCACAACGGACGCGGCATGGAAGCCCCCATTGCCGCAGCACTGGGAAAATTAGACGCCTTCAACCTGTTCGACCCCTTCTGGATGGACCCCGAATACGACCTGTGGTACAAACTGCTCAACTGCGGCATCGCCTTGCCCGCCTCCACCGGCACCGACTGGTTCGTCTGCTCCAACAACCGCGTCTATGTCAACACCAGAGGCGCGTTCTCCTACGAAAACTGGATATCCGGTATGAAATCGGGCAACACCTTCATCACCAATGGTCCCGCCATTGATCTAAACGTAAACGATCACCCCATGGGTGCCACAGTCGAATTGCCCTCTGGCGGCTCGCTCGACATAGAATCCACCTTCACATCCTTTTATCCCATTCATTCCGCTGAAATCGCCATGAACGGCCGCATCATTCACAGGGAAAACTATCCCGAAGGCAAACGCGAGGGCGCCATTCGCCACCGGGTCAACATCGACCGCGACGGCTGGGTCGCCGCCCGACTCTGGGGCAACCAGCGCGACAGCTTTGACCAATCGATCTACGCGCACAGCAGCCCGGTTTATTTTGCCTGTGGCCGTCCACCTGCCGAACGCAACGAATCTGCGCAGTATTTTCTCAACGGCATCGAAGACGCGCTCAAATGGATCGACACCTATGGCCGCTACAACACCGACCAGCAACGCGAAGAAGTCAAAGACCTCTTCCGTCAGGGGCGAGAAGCGTATGCGAGTTTAGTGAAATAATCTCACGATCTATAAAAAAGAAACGATAGCACCAAACCTGAAACGTTATGATTGATGGGAATATCACAATGACCAGTAGCTATGATGATTATTGGGAATTGCTTCATGAGTTTGAGTCAATTCCAGATATCTCAAAAAGCATATTTGATATAACAGGTTATCCTCACTATGAAAATGTGAGTAGCAATATATTGGCATTTTATCTTAACCCAAATAATGAACATGGTCTTAGCAATCTACTCTATTCTTCTCTCATGAATCTTTCGGGTGGAAACGAATCTCCGTCAGACAATGTTCAAATTAACCGGGAGGTTTCAACCCAAAAAGGCGGCAGTCTTGACATAGTAATTGAAACTGACACTCAAATAATTGGTATTGAAAACAAGATACGTTACCATCTCCACAACGACCTTGCCGATTATAGTGCTACACTCGATGAATGGGCGGAATCAAATAAATTAAATGCAATAAAAATCATTCTCAGTACAAAAAAAGAACAAGAAAGCTCAGGATTCGTTTGCATTACCTACGAAAAATTTTGGAAAAAAATAAGGGCGCGTCTGGGTGATTATGTTTCGACATCATCCCAGAAGTGGCTTTTGTATCTCATAGATTTCATGAATACCATTGAAAATTTCAGAGGTGGAAATATTATGGAATTAACAGAAAAGGATCAGTTCTTCATAAAGTACGATGAAAAAGTAAATAAGTTTTTCAATGACAGAAATGAATTCATGTCAAAACTCCATAACAGGGTTGGAGAATTGAAGAAGTTGATGGAAAAAGAACAACCGGGTAAATGTGTGACGTTGTGGGTATATGCAAAATCTTGTTTGGTTCATGATTTCAAGCTTTCTGGCCATTCAATAGCATTCGATCTACATATTTCTCCAAAAGGCTGGAAGTTGCAATTACATGGTCGAAATAAAAATTCTCGGTCATATTTGTCCGAGTTACTCAACACAGATCCCCTGAAGGAGTATAAGCCCTATTCTATGAAGAATTCTGCATATATTTTGGAGCATTATGATTTAGCAGACGATCTTGATGAAATCAAAGACGAATTGCTTAAATGGTTTGATTTACTGCTGCAATCAGAAAAAAACAAAAGAAAATCATAGACTCGAACCCACTTAGTACTTCCAACGAACCAAGCCGCGAACACCAATACAACTATCTGTATCTACCCGAACAAGATACAACAGGAGGTGTATCTTGTATGTATCTCCCAATTGGCTTGCGTTATGTATCTTTTTTGTCCCATCATTGATTGTGTGGTTGTTTTATAAGAACCTCAAGATCTCTTCAGAAAAACAGTATTTAACCTTTTGGCCCAGATTCTGGGCAAGCTTTGTCGATAGTCTTGCAGTATGGCCATTGCACACCGTCCTCGATTTTATTCAGAAACCCGACAGCTCTGTTTGGCTACTCTTAACCGTTTCGTCTCTACGATCTCTTCTATGGATAATTTATAGCATCTACCTGCATGGAACGTATGGGCAAACCATCGGCAAAATGGTTACCAGAGTTAAAATCGTTGATGCCAAAACACATAATCCCATATCTTTCAGACACGCCATAATGCGGGATAGCATCCCAACTCTATTTATCATCGCCTTCACAGTGTACCATGCTCACTATTTCGCAATTGGAACAACGAGTATTCCCCCAAGAGGACTTGCCTTACTTACCTCAATGTTTTTATTATGGTATGCAGTAGAATTGTTTACCATGCTCACGAATGAGAAACGCCGTGCCCTGCACGACTTTATTGCCAGTGCGCTCGTCGTCCGCACAAATATTGAAGACCCTGGCGATTGATCGCCACAAAAGGAAGCGATAGCCATGCTCCAGATTGAAATTCACTCACCCGACCTCGAAAAAGAGGTGAATGCCCTGATTGACGCGGGGCTTTATGCTGACTCGCATGCATTGATGACCGATGCCCTTGAAAAACTGGTCACTAATAAAAAGGAATCTCGCCTTGATGCCGCAATTTTGCTCTATCAGCAACATGAAGTGACGCTCGCCAGAGCTGCGGAATTGGCCGGAATCCA
>CAZYSR010000440.1:0-10230 GCA_964649525.1 uncultured Gammaproteobacteria bacterium | reverse complement strand
CACAATTTTACAGGTGTTTATTTCTCCCTTGAGTGCTCTCATTTCGAAATTCGCCAACTTGCTACTTCAAGCGAATAATCGCCACATCATGTAAAATTTATTATTCCGCACTCTTTGCTCACTCAGATCAACGAACATCTGAGTACACAGGAATGTCAGATTTGCCTTGTAGATAGCAATAGGAGCGCAAACATCAACAAATTTTCAAACCAAATCAATGTATTTTCACTTCCAATAATGCCGAAACATTGCAAATTACTAATACTTGGGTCGGGTCCAGCAGGCTACACAGCGGCGGTATATGCTGCACGTTCCAATCTTTCACCCGTGCTGATTACAGGTATTGAAATGGGTGGACAATTATCCAAAACTACCGACGTAGACAACTGGCCAGGAGACACAGAAGGTGTTCAAGGTCCAGATTTAATGGATCGCATGTGGCATCACGCTGCACGATTTAACACACAAATTATCAATGATCACATTCATACTGCGAAGTTGAATACCCAACCGTTCAGACTGTTCGGCGATCAGGACGAATACACCTGCGATGCTCTCATAATCTCAACTGGTGCCTCAGCAAAGTACCTGGAACTTGAATCTGAAGAGCGGTATAAGGGCAGAGGTGTTTCAGCGTGTGCTACCTGCGATGGTTTTTTCTATAAAAATCAGAGTGTTGCCGTAATCGGAGGTGGTAATACTGCAGTTGAAGAAGCCCTATATTTATCAAATATTGCATCTTCAGTGACGTTGGTACATCGCAGGGATCAACTCAGAGCCGAAGCTATTCTTGCCGACAGACTACTCGGTCGAAGTACCGAAAACGGCGGCAATATAACAGTATTGTGGGACCACGTAGTCAAAGAGATGCTGGGAGATGACATGGGACTTACGGGGCTCCAATTGACCAATGTACAAACTGGCGAAGAAAAACAAATTGACGTTCATGGCGTATTCATTGCCATTGGACATATCCCGAATACAGAACTGTTTGAGGATCAGTTAAACATGAAGGACGGATACATCGTCACCACAAGCGGTTTAAATGGTGGGGCAACAGCCACCAGTATTCCTGGTGTATTTGCAGCTGGCGATGTTTCTGACCATGTCTACAGACAAGCTGTTACATCAGCAGGCACTGGTTGTATGGCTGCCTTGGATGCACAAAAATTCCTAGAGTCCTAAATCACATTATCAATGCAATGCCGGCCGATGATCAATTCAGAAAGGAGATGGAATCATTGGGGGTAACTCCGCTTGGTCAATCAACCAAAGCGACACCTGAGAAAGAGCGCCCCATTCCCAACAACAAGAATTCCGCTGAAGCCGACCGACAGGTTCTAGTTGAATCAATGTCGACCAATCCAGCTCATGCAAAGCACGCAGCTGAATCAGGCGAAGAGCTCAAAAAATCAGGACTTGCGACTCGGGACTTTACTCGCCTAAAGCAAGGAAAAATTTACCGGGAAGATGAACTGTATCTCAGGGGCTATACCGTTGAAAATGCAGTACAGAAGTTGAAGCTCTTTATTCATGAGTCAACTAGATCTGGACACCGCTGCGTCAAAATCATTCATGGAAAAGGCATGAACTCGCCGGATGGTATTTCTCATATCAAACTCGAATGCCAACACCACTTGGCATTGAACAGATATGTATTGGGATATTGTCGGGCGCTGCCCAACGATGGTGGTACAGGTGCGAAATATGTGCTATTGAAGAAGTGGAAATTCTAGGTTTTAGAGACTAAAGCTGTAATCGCCCAGGCAGCAATTCCTTCTTTCCTTCCGATAAAACCCAACGACTCCGTCGTTGTGGCTTTGACATTGACCAGCCCCTCCGAAATCTTCAAGTCTTCTGCAATGTTTTCTCGCATCTTCGTTGAGTGTGGCTGAATTTTAGGCACCTGCGCAACGACCGTTATGTCGATGTTTGAAATGTTCCAGCCTTGCTCGTCCAAAAGTCCTGTAATGTGTCTCAGAAGTTTCCTGCTGTTAATGTCTTTGAACTGAGGATCAGAGTCCGGAAAATGTTGACCGATATCACCTAATCCCGCAGCTCCAAGTAAAGCATCAACAACCGCGTGAATGACAACATCAGCATCCGAGTGTCCCTTCAGACCTGCAGAGTGAGGAATATCAACACCTCCTAATATGAGTCGACGACCAACTTCGAACTCATGGACGTCAAATCCAAATCCAACCCGAGTTATCACGTCACCTCCAAGTAAGCTTAATTGATCTGATCGACATCAGATTGTTCCAGACCAATAACTGCTTCAGCAAACCTTAAGTCCGACGGCGCTGTAATTTTTATATTCGTCACAGATCCAGGTATCAGTTTGGGGTGATGTCCAAGACGCTCCATGGCCTGAGATTCATCCGTTGCCATAAATCCCTGATTTACGCATTGAAGAAGAGCTTTATGTAAGAGACCTAGTTTGAACATTTGAGGTGTGAGTGCTCTAAAGCAGTGTTCACGATTCACTGTGGAGTCTATTTTCCCGTCAGTACCAGACTTTAGTGTGTCAAACACCGGCAGACTGACAATTCCTCCATTTTCGTCATCCCCGACCGTTTCAATCAAGCGAGTAATTTCTTCCAGCGTCAGTAGTGGCCGATTTGCATCATGCACGAGTAGCCAATCATCCTCCGAACAGCTGTTTCCTATTAAATAGCTGATTCCATTCAATACAGTTTCCGATCGTGTATCTCCCCCTTCAAACACACCTAAAACTTTGGGATGAATTGATTGGATCCAGTCTCCATATTGATCAGTATTTTCAAGACCGACATACAGACCGTCGATTCGCTCATGCTGCGCGAGTGCAAGTATCGTCCATTCAATGATTGTCTTGTCCTTAATCTTGAGAAACTGTTTAGGAACTGGACCACCCATACGACGCCCTACTCCCGCCGCTGGAATTATTCCCCAATATTTTGGCATGACAACCCTAAATGACCTCAGTATTCACTGACTTATACGTTTGACAATCTTCTTGTTATGCAGCAATCTCTACCAAACTGAGCTGAAGGTGTGAAATTTCAATTCAGCAATACTATTTATGAATGCGTTATCTTAAATGGACACTGCCCATTTTATTGAAACTATACAGTGCCAGTCTGAATATCGAACACTTCGAGAATGGCAATTCAAGTATTGAATATTCTGAGGTAAATATAATTTCAGCGAATCTATCTTTCACTTGTCGAACACTTAAGTTCGGCTGCTTCCTACCTTTCACATCTTAAATCAAGCGCAAATCTGTGACTATTCGCTCTCCTTTAGACCCTATCGCGGATCCTGATGCTTGTCAAAAATTGAACTGGAGTGGGCTCACAGGAAGCGCAGCTGCCCTCGCAATTTCCAAATATTCACTTGAGCAGGACAGCATCACAACAGTACTAACTGCAAACGCCTGGGAAGCTGAGATGATGGCGGAGTCGCTCAAGTTCTACACAGATGGAGCCGACAATTTTCCAGTTATGCTGTTTTCGGGTTGGGAGTGCCTGCCTTACGATACCTTCAGCCCGTACCAGGAAATACTTTCTCAGAGAATTCGCCTGCTAAGCATACTGCCAAATCTAACACGCGGCCTGCTGGTTGTAGCAGTCGACACATTGATGCAACGCCTGCCACCGACTGACTTCATAGAGTCCAACAGTTTTTCGTTTGAAACAGGAGCAGAACTACATATTAGAAAGTTCCGAGAAAGGATGGCGCAAATTTCCTATAGAAATGTGCAGCAGGTCGAAAGCCCAGGTGAATTTGTCGTACGCGGCGGCGTAATCGATTTATTCGCCATGGGTTCTGACGCTCCCATTCGAATCGAGTTGTTCGGAAACGAAATCGAAACATTGCGTTACTTTGACCCGGATACTCAACTGACTACAAAAAAAATCAATCAGTTTGAGATATTGCCTGGTAGTGAAATTTGCCTGACCGATGATTCGATCCGATTGTTTCGAAAAGGAATACGTCAGCACATTGCTGGAGATCCGCGACGAAATGTAATTTACAGAGACATTGATTCTGAAGAGATTCCAAATGGTGCTGAATTCTATCTGCCTTTGTTCTTTTCACAAACCAGCTTTTTACTTGATTATCTGAGTGAGCCAGGCGTTCTATTCTTATCGGAAAACATCAACCAGGGCATAGAACAGTTCTGGCAACAGGTAAACGAGCGGTACAAATTTGCGAGTGAACTGACTGAAAGACCCCCACTCTCACCCGAATTACTCTACTACACACCTGAGAATCTGCAAGGCATTCTTAGTACTCATCCCACTGTCCGAATTGAGACGGCCAAACAAGCTAATTCAATTCAGTTCAATACTACGGAACCAATAGAACTTGGCATTCAGGATCGTTCGGATAGAAGCTTGTCACATCTTAAAGACATTCTAAATTCATCATCAAATCGAACCCTGATTTGCGCAGATAGTGAGGGCAAAGAACAAATCGTCCAAAGTCTGCTCAGCGAGATCGACATCACCGTTTCTGAAGTAGAATCGTGGCATCAATTCCTGCACAGTTCAGAAAAAGTTGCACTTTGTGTTTCTAACCTTCCTGTGGGACTACACCTACCCGACCAAGGTTTCAGAATACTTGCTAGTCCAGAAATATTCGGCAGTCGATCAACACCTGAAAGAAAAGTACTCAAAACCCAAAACCCCGAAGCTCTGATTTCCTCAATGGAAGATCTTCAGATCGACGATCTTGTTGTGCACGAAAGCTATGGCGTCGGCTTGTATAAGGGCTTGGTCACATTGGACGTTTCAGGTTCAAATGAGGAGTTTCTGTCTATCAGATATCGAGACGAACAGACTCTGTATGTGCCTGTTTATGCAATTGATACTCTGAGTCGCTATATTGGCAACCAATCAAGCGAAGTCGCACTTAACGACTTGGGTTCCGCAAGATGGAGTAAGTCGAAGACCAAAGCAAGAGAACAGGCTTATGATCTTGCGGCAGAACTGCTCAATGTACAGGTCATGCGCGAAACCCGACAAGGCAATTCAATGCCTGTACCCGAAACAGACTACCAGCAGCTTGAATCTCAATTTCCTTATCAGGAAACACCAGATCAAAAACAGGCCATTCAGGCAGTACTTGTGGATTTAAATTCAAGTCGACCCATGGACCGGTTGGTCTGCGGGGACGTAGGATTTGGGAAAACTGAAGTGGCAATTCGTGCTTCGCTTGTTGCCGTAGCAAACAGATATCAGGTCGCAATTGTTGTTCCAACCACTGTACTGGCCAGTCAACATTTCAATGTCTTTCAGGAACGCTTGATTGGATTTGGTATCGCTGTAAGACTACACACACGAATGGCCAACACTAAACAGGCGAAACAAAATATTGCCGAATTAAAATCCGGAATCGTTGACATCGTAATTGGCACTCACCGACTGCTGCAATCTGAAATCGAGTTTTCAAATCTGGGCCTTGTCATTATTGATGAGGAACATCGATTTGGTGTGCGGCAAAAAGAATTTCTCAAGAAACAGCGCGCTGAAGTAGACATTCTGACCATGACAGCAACGCCAATACCGCGCACGTTGAGCATGGTTCTGAATGAACTACGCGACATTTCAATCATTGCGACGCCTCCCAACAACCGACTCAGTATCAGAACTTTCGTTCGAAACTGGCAGGCAGATATTGTGCGAGAAGCCTGTCTTAGGGAATTGAAGCGCGGCGGCCAGATTTTTTACGTTCACAATGAGGTAAGGTCGATAAACAGCGTCGCGAAGGAAATAGAAAGAATTGTTCCAGAAGCCAGAATAGTTGTCGCACATGGACAAATGTCAAAATTACAGCTTCAAAGCGTTATGCAGAGTTTCTACCTGCACAAATTCGACTTGTTGGTGTGTACGACAATCATCGAAAGCGGCATCGATATTCCAACTGCGAATACCATCATTATCGACAAGGCGTCTAAATTTGGATTGGCTCAACTACATCAACTTAGAGGTCGGGTAGGACGCTCTCATCATCAAGCTTACGCTTATCTTTTAGTTCCGAGTACAGAGTATCTGAACAGTGATGCCAGACGCCGACTAGAGGCAATCGCAACTTTCGACCAATTGGGTATGGGGTATGTAATTGCAACACATGATCTGGAAATTCGTGGGGCTGGCGCACTTCTTGGAGATGAACAGAGTGGAGTAATCAACGAAATCGGATATTCCATGTATTCTGAAATTCTCAAGGAAGCCGTAAACACTATTAAGACAACTCAAAGCAAGACCGCTAATGGTACAACCACATTCAAGCGACGTTTCAGCGCAGAAATTAATTTGAACATATCAGCGCTGCTACCAGAGTCCTGGATTCCTAGTGTAAATTTACGACTCAAGCTGTATCGGCAAATAGCATCTGCAGAGAAGGACGGTGAACTCAACCGAATCAAATCCGAAATGCTTGATCGATTCGGGACACTACCTGAACAAGTTGATCATCTCTTCCACGTTCACACACTCAAACACTCGTGTGAAAGTATCGGAATTTCTAAACTAACAATCAGTCCAAAATACGGGAAAATACTCTTCCGTGAAGATACGGCAGTTTCTCTTGCAGGATTAAATCTGCTGGTCAATGAATATGAAGGCAGAGCAAAGCTGAACCGAACGGATTCATCTTTGCAGCTTTCACATTCACTCAATTCCAAAGATGACAGAATTCGCGCAGCTTACCGAATTCTAGATCAATTGACCCCGCAAGAATTTGAAGCTGCCTAAGCTGCCGTACTTTGAGCGGGACAGCTGGATGCCATGTCTCGCAGTTGATCCTCAAAGCCGAAGTAGCGCATGTCTTCCATGCGCATTGGATACAAAATTCCGTCCAGATGGTCGCATTCATGCTGGACAACGCGAGCATGAAACCCATCCACAGTGCGATCAATTGGAGTGCCATCAAGTGTGAAACCGCGATAGCGTAAATTGTGCGCCCGTGGTACCTTGCCTCTCATACCAGGTACACTCAAGCACCCTTCCCATCCATACTGAATTTGATTGTCCAACACTTCTAGAACTGGATTGATCAACACTGTAAACGGCACACTGCACGCATCCGGATAACGTTCGTTGTGTTCAAATCCAAAGATTACAACCCGTTTCATGACACCAATCTGGGGCGCAGCCAGACCTGCCCCTTCAGCAGCAGTCATTGTGTCTATCAGGTCTGTGATCAAATCTCCAAGTTCCGCAAACTCTGATTCAGCAACAGGTTCTGAAACCTGTAGTAGTTGAGGGTTTCCCATCTTTAGAATTTCTCTAACAGCCATTGAATTCTTTTCCTCTGATCAATCTAAGTGAACTTATTCTTCAGTCTTTGAAAATTTTTACCAAAATGGAGTCAATCAGAAGCAATTTAACCACTAAACAACGTACTCGCGCGTAGCATATTGCTCATATTCGGGAAAAATCATTGGATGTGGATAGAGTTGACTCATCGGCATTGACTTCCCGTTTGCCTGCACAACTCGTACATGGTCTCTGGACATTAAACGAGGTCTGACAACACCACACGAATGCGAGATCACCTGCACTTCATAAATCACCTGTCTTGCGTAGTTACACACCCTGACAGCTTTGTCTTCTGGGTTAAGACCCTTTTGCAACCTCAAGTTGTGAGTGGTAATCCCTGTCGGACAAGTGTTCTTGTTACACTTCAACGACTGGATGCATCCGAGTGCGAACATAAAACCGCGCGCTGAGGTTACAAAATCTGCGCCAGTCGCGATCGCCCAACCTACTTCCGAGGGATTGACTAATTTACCGGATGCAATCAATCGGATCCGATGGCGAAGTCCATATTTGTGCAAAACGTCTGAGGCTAGCGGCAATGATTCCTTTACGGTTAAGCCGACGTTATCCATCAATGGCATCGGTGCTGCACCCGTACCTCCATCACCACTATCCACAACAATAAAATCCGGCGCTGATTCAATTCCACGTTTATGCACTTCCTCACACAACTCTTCAAGCCATTCAAAACTGCCAAAAACAGATTTAAAACCAACAGGTTTGCCAGATACATCTCGAATCTCCTCGATCATGTCGAGTAATTCTGTAACGCTGTTGATTTCTGGATGACGATTGGGTGAAATTGATGCCTCCCCTTCAGGAATTCCGCGAATTGCAGCAATTTCAGCTGTGACCTTGTTTGCTGGCAAGATGCCCCCCTTTCCAGGCTTTGCTCCTTGGCTCAACTTCAGTTCAAACATTTTGATCTGCTCATGACTAGCAACCTCTCGAAGCCTGTCATGATTCAACTTACCATTTTCATCACGCACGCCATATTTTGCAGTTCCGATCTGAAAAACAAGGTCACATCCACCTTCGAGGTGATAACTGGATAGTCCACCCTCACCCGTGTTGTACCAGATTCCTGCCATTCTGGCTCCATTCGACAAAGCGCGTACAGCAGGAGTGGAAAGTGCTCCATAACTCATTCCGGAAATATTGAAAAATGAAGGTGCGTTGTATGGATTTCGACTGTATGGACCAATCAGCATCGGAAGCATTTCGACTGCATCTTCAGTCAGAGTTGGAAAGGGATAGTTGACAAATATTGGGGTTCCGATAGGTGTCAGGCTTCTTGTCGAACCAAATGCCACTGTATTGTCAACTTTATTGGAGGACCGCTCAATCCAGTGTCTCTCGGCCCGATTGAATGGCATCTCTTCGCGATCCATTGCAAAGAAGTACTGTCGAAAGAATTCTCCCAGCATTGTGAACAGATAACGAAATCGACCAATAACTGGATAATTTCTTCTGACAGCATCATGCGTCTGGCGAATGTCGATAATGTAAATAATGACCCCAAGCAAGAACACAGACCCAATGACAAAAATAAACAGTGTCGACAGAAACTGAAAGCTTCCAAATATTTGTTCATTTGATGGCATATTCATAATTACTCCCGACAGGCGAATTGATCTTGTTGTTCTTCATTGATTTAGCAGCACTATTCCCACGTTCATAGTGTCAGATTGAAACAGTTTCGCTGTAATTAATGGCAGCACTGAAAGGTGTCGCGTACCTCAATTGTCATTCTGATGGCTAATGAAGTCTCAAACTGCTGCTTTTATAATAGTATCTGCCACTTTAATTTCGAGTGTTCTTGATATCGCACTACTCGCTCTTGGAACCACTGAACCAAATTCGCATGAGAATTAATGGTGGCTTCTGCGTCGCTAACCTTGTTCCCGGACACCCACTCTTCGCATTAATATCATGAGACACCTGAAATTAATTCTAGTTTTCTTCACTTTCTTATCATTTTCTTTTTCAGCGTTCAGTGCCCCCGTCCATGTGGAGGTGATAATCTTTGCGAATAACACAGCTGGAGCCGAGTCCGAGTGGTTTCCAATACCTGACGAAGTCATTAGGGTAGAAAAGGTTGTCGATGAAGGAATTACACCATTGATCGAAGAAGAAAATGAAAGTGAACTGGAAAATAACCAGTCAATGGATCTGGAAGAGACAGGACCAAGACCCGTTGAAGCGTATGTGCTTACCGATTTTGCAAACGCAATTGATGAAAACCCAGATTTTGAATTACTGAACTATGTCAGTTGGATTCAGGAACCCGTCCCAAAGTCAAAAACCAAATCCGTCTCTTTGGATACACCATTCATCGATTCATTTCTGTCCGAAGAGTTGATGCTAGCTGGCGAAACTTCGGTCTACGAAATTGCACAGCTTTTGCAGTTCGACATCCAGGTGACCTATAAACCTCTGACCGACACCGAAGAGGCAGTTGTTTACCTACCTGACCCAGTAAAGCTCTATACCCCCGAAACATCCTACCTTCTGTCCGAAAGACGACAGATTCAAATCAATGACATTCACTACTTCGACCATCCAAGATTTGGCGTCGTCTTTACAATAATCCGTCCTAAACAAGCAGAATTTCTTGTCCAGTAACGGAACTACATTTTCATGACGTGAGAATTGAGCGCTAAAGAACCGGCTCCGCAATTGGCCAACTCATGAATTGATTGGTTGATCAACAGTTTAAGGTTTTCACAACCACTTTCCCAGGCTTCCTGCATTTCATTTGTCGTAATTTGTTTATTTCCTCGACCTGCAGCCGGATTAACAATCAAGTTGATGCTTGCATAGCAGATTTCTTTTTCAGCCGCAAGTGGTGTTTCAGGCATGCCTGTCATCCCGACTACATCGCCGCCATCTCTTTCAATCCTATCGATTTCGGCAGCTG
>CAZYSR010000439.1:0-2333 GCA_964649525.1 uncultured Gammaproteobacteria bacterium | reverse complement strand
GGTTTTCAATTTGCTGTGGGTCTGGGTTTGTGGCGGAGCAATCGAAAAGCGCCGCGGCTGGTTGGTTTACCTGTTCATTTTTGCAGTCGCTGCATCAGTTTCCAATTTGGCGCAATATTGGTATTCCGGACCGGCATTCGGTGGTATGTCTGGCGTTGTGTACGCATTCGTGGGCTACATTTGGATGCAGATGAAGTTCAATCCCATTGGTTATGCTGGAGTAATACCAAGAGCCGTAATACCATTGATGATGATCTGGTTTATAGCCTGCTGGCTGAATTTGATCCCGAATGTCGCCAACATTGCTCACACGACAGGACTGATTCTAGGAGTGATTTGGGGGCGAGTTGATGCCATGATTGCGTTTAATCGCTATCGGGCACTCTGAAATGCGTATTGTATTTTTGCGATCAGGATGTTCTCGCCTGATCCCCCTGCTCGGGTTATTGTGGTCTCTTTCCGCACTAGCCAATTCTCAATTTCTGGCACTGCCAGGTGCTCTGGAAATGCCAATGGAAGTTCGACAGGCCATTGATCAGGCTTGGGAATCCCGAAGTGAAAACCACGAAATTCGAACCAAGCATCTTCAGAATGATGGTATGCCACATTACGCCAATCGTCTAATATTGGAATTGTCTCCCTATTTGAATCAGCATGCGCATAACCCTGTCAACTGGCATGCCTGGGGTGAAGAAGCTTTCGAGCTGGCTAGACAGCTTGATCGCCCGGTGTTAATATCGATTGGTTATTCTTCGTGCCATTGGTGCCACGTGATGGAAGAGGAAAGCTATGACAACCTGAAGATCGCCAGGTTGTTGAATGAGCACTATATCGCCATCAAGGTGGACCGTGAAATCAACCCGGATGTTGATGAACTTTATTTACTTGCAGTCCAGATTATGGGCGGCAACGGTGGTTGGCCACTGCATATGTTCGTCACACCCGAGGGCAAACCGTTCCTCGGACTGGTTTATGTACCCCCTGAGGATTTCGAGGTATTGCTGAATGAGGTGCATTTAGTTTGGGAGAATGACAAGGCGGAGCTCGAAAAACTTGCCAACCAGGTAACCGAGGCGGTCCAGTCATTTGGTGCGACCTCAAGTCAGGATATAGATATTGGAAAACTGCAAATCGACCATTTTGTTACCGAGCTCTATTTGGAAGACCAGGCTCTTGATGAGTTTTCGCCACCAAGCTCAAAATTTCCATTGGAATCAGAACTGCTCTTGTTGTTGGATGTTGCAATTCGGGACAATAATGAAACCGCGTTGCAATTGGCAGAGAATAGGCTGACTGCGATGGCAATGGGCGGCATTCGCGATCATGTTGGAGGCGGGTTTCATCGCTATTCGGTTGACAATGAATGGCTGGTGCCGCACTTTGAAAAAATGCTCTACAACCAGGCGCTTCTGGCCCGAGCGTACCTTAAAGCCTTCGAAAGGACTGGAAAGAATTTGTACAGGCGGGTTGCGGAGCAGACTTTGGAATATGTGCTGCGCGACATGCGAAGCGAAGAGGGACTGTTTTGGTCAGCAACCGATGCAGATAGCGAAGGACGTGAAGGAACATTTTTTCTTTGGACAGTGGATGAAATTGTCGAATCGGCTGGCACAGATGCTGAATTAATTATCAATCACTATGGTGTGACTGAAGCTGGCAACTTTGAAGGAGAAAATATTCTATTTCTCTCCGAACTTCCAGAAGGTCGTGCACATACGGCCAAAATTAGTGTCGATTCCTACCTTGACAAACTTTCGGTAGCTGTTGAAAAACTGCGAGCCTCTCGAGACTTCAGGCCTAAACCCTATCTTGATGACAAGGTGATCACAGCATGGAATGCCATGATGATCACGACGCTTGCCCAGGCTGGTTCAATTTTGGAAGAATCGCGATACTTAGATGCCGCAATCACTGCTGCAGAACATCTCTGGATGCATGCTTGGGACCCGAACGAAAAGCATCTTTTTCGGATTTTGCGCGACAACAAAATTAGCGAATCTGGCAAACTTCGAGACTATGCCTATTTCTCTCAGTCCATGCTGACCTTGTATGACGAAACTGGCGACGTAATGTGGCTTATTCGAAGTCAGTCGATAGTCGACTCCATGGTGGAGAAATTCTGGGATCGGCAGAAAGGTGGCTTTTTTTCCGTTACAGAAAGCGATGCGGCGGATTTAATTGCCAGACACAAAGACCGCTTTGATGAATCCCTGCCATCGGGAAATTCTGTTGCGGCAAGTTCGTTATCCAAGATGTATCGCCGTACGGGTCAGCAGATTTACGCCCGACTCGCGGATCAGTTATTCCAGACATTCGCAGCAGAAATCGTGCAG
>CAZYSR010000438.1:0-1680 GCA_964649525.1 uncultured Gammaproteobacteria bacterium | reverse complement strand
AAACAATATTGCAAACTTCTAATCTCTGGATAATATAAATAATCAACTTGACTTGATACAATAATTACACCGAGTTTGAATTCTTTATTCACGCTGGTGTGAATTCACTTCAGTCAGATACTTGAACGACTTTTGAGTTTTGAAATTAAAGCCCGCTCAACCTTGATATTCAAACTCTATTGTGGAGTTTGAGTAAGCTGTTGCAGCTCATTTTCAAAATCTGCTACATCCTTAAAGTCACGATACACAGAAGCAAATCGAATATAGGCAACCTTGTCGGTGTCTTTGAGTATGTCCATGACTAACTCACCAATCGAACGACTGTCGATCTCCGACTTTCGCATGCCAATCAACTGCTGTTCGATTTCTCCAATCAAGTGGTCAATCGTCTCTTGGCTGATCGGCCGTTTTTCACACGCCTTCATCAGGTTGCGCCTCAACTTTCCCCGATTAAACGCTTCACGCCGTTGGTCTTTCTTAATGACGAATAGATCCAGTACCTCTGCCCGCTCGTACGTGGTAAACCGCTTTTCACAAGCGAGGCATTCTCGCCGTCTGCGGGTGACACTTCTGCCGTCGGTCTCACGCTTATCAAGGACTTTTGTCTCAAAACTCCCACAGTACGGGCATTTCATAAATCACCGGCATCTTGTGTGTCATTTCCGAATTTTACACAATATATAAAATGATACCATACATTTGAGATTTGTCAACGCATTTTTTTCACTTCGGTTTCGGGCTTATTTCACTTTGTTACAATTTCTGTTTTCACAGACTGGATGGATTGGTAAACATAGCCTCATTAAAGACAAAACATGAGGAAAAATGGGTGCAAAGAGTTGGAGATAGAAGAGTGTAATGACGAGTCCGTAAGTGCAATAGAGGGATTAGAACTGTGAAGCTGAAACGATTGAACAATATAATTCGCATTCTAGCGTAACACAAACTGATACAACCCCAATCCAACGTGGCAACAAAACAGTGCGTCAACTAGCGTAATGAAACAGACACTTTGTTGAATGATGGTGGAGATTTCTAGCGGTTTGCCGCGTTGACTTCGTTCTTTATTCGGTGTTGTTAGCCACACATGTATCTCGCGGCGAATAGTTGCTTGACGAATCAGGCAGTGAGCCTTCAGAGACAAGTGAATCAGTCGATGTTCTGTGCGTCCATTCGACTATGATCAAATGCCATTGAAAGCGGATTGGAAGTTGTGATATAATCCTGACATAAGTTATTTTATTCACAAGTACGAGTATTAATTCTTTCCCAAATTACTTGGTGCGCTCTTCTGCGAAAAAAAGTCGGCTCTTCCAGCCCTTTGACTGCGACAGGGACTGAGCAGGGGTACATTGTCCGGACTCCAACATCTATGCACCGGTAATGCTACCGGCAGATTTTGTTGCAAAATCGCTGAATTGGTAGCTTCCCGTTGAGGTTGAAGAGCGTCAGCCGTTGTAAATGGTCACTAGGTGGCGCCTAGGATTGAGTAGCATTGAGGTTCGGGCACAGCGATCTAGTGAGTCTAGGCAATTCTTGAAGACCATAGGGGCGAGGCAAGAAATGAAAGAAAATCGATCTCAACCAGGAAACATAAAAGTTGTCGAAACGACCCCTTCCGAATCTTTGGTTGTTTCTGCACAGCGAGGACGCAAGCTTGTTCCCAACCGAGATGTTAAC
>CAZYSR010000437.1:0-2008 GCA_964649525.1 uncultured Gammaproteobacteria bacterium | reverse complement strand
GACAGTTGCCTTGGCCACATCCAATTCATTCCTGATTCCAACGCACCAGGTCAACGCCTTGATTCAGGTGCCAGGAGGTTATCGGGTTGCGGACTTCATGCGAGCGGGACTGGCGATGACGGTGCTTTTTCTGGTGGTCGTCATTGCGATGGTTCATTTCTTCTATCATGCATAAGTACTGGCACTGAACCAACGAAATTTACTGCCATAGATCTAGCCTTTATTGGAATCTAATCCGCTCTGAGTGACATCTCGCCTTCGGTAGCGCATTCACGTTATCATCTAGGGGTGATTGCGACCTAGCCAGTCGCCATTAGTTGTAAGACATGGTGCAGTTTCGATCAGCGCGTGCTTAACGCCTGATCCCGGAATGATGCTCGCGGTAAAAGATATAAAGTCCAGAGCCAACGATCAACAGAATTCCAACCCAAGTTGACATGTCGGGAAAATCGTGGAAAAACATCCACCCCAGAATCGTTGCGCTGATTATTTCAACATACTGAAAAGGTGCCAGTATGCTGACCGGGGCGCGACGATATGCATAAACTACAAACAAGTGACCCACTGTACCCAAAACCCCAAGCAATCCGAGCCAAAACAACTGATTTAGGGAGATCCAACTTACGGTTAAGGCATCAATGTTGCTGGCCGTACCAACTGTCAGCGCAATTGACGTAACCACCATTCCAGATAAACCTGCGAGAAACTGCATTCGGACAGGACTCTCAACAGCTGACAGCGAGCGGGTTAATAGAATGTAGAAGGAAAAACACAATGCGGCTGCGACTGGAAACAGTACCGGCCAGCCCACAATGGTAAATGAAGGTCGAATAACAATGAGCGCACCGACAAAACCAACCATTATCGCTACCAACCTTCGCCATCCGACCATTTCACCAAGAATCACCACCGAAAGCAGAGTAACGATCATCGGTTCAATGAAGAAAATCGATATCGCGTCCGCAATTGGCAGATATGCCAAACCGCGAAAAAAGAACAGCGTTGCGCATGCGATCAACGCTCCTCTCAGGACGTGAAATTTCAAGTTTGAAGTCAGCCACTTGCCCCGCGTCCAGTAGAGAAGCGGCAACATGATGATGGATTGAAAGAAGAAACGTGCGAAAGACACCTGTCCTGCCGATACAGAATTCGAAAGCGCCTTTGCGATCGCATCCATGCCAGGGAGAATGAGCATCGCAAACAGCATCATCAGCATCGCTCTGGTTATCTCATTTTTCATCACCTTACTTGATATGGCTGATGCACCGAGTCGCATCGAAATGCCGGGCGACTAGCGGGTGGGATGTTGGTGGTATCGTCAATGAGGATGAGCAAGCGCAGCCAAGAAACCGATGGCGAAGTGTCGCATTGAGTGAAATAATTTCCAACAAAGGCAGGGTCGTGTGAAGAAGTTTCGTTGGTTTATTCGAGCAATTGGTTTATAAAAAATTGCGAACGCCCTATACTATTGCTTTCAACTATTAAGTTAGTGTTTCTGCTGAAATCTAATTTCATCGTAAAATGACTTTATTCACTTTGTAGTCAAAGCTAGTTTATTTAGATCACTTATGACACCAAGAAGAAAACGACGCGTGGCAATGGCCGCTTTAATCGTCACGGGTACGGCCATTTCATTAGCGCTGGCGCTGACTGCGTTTCAGAGTAATCTGCTCTATTTTATAAGCCCAAGCGAAGTCCAGGCAGGAGAGGCCCCAGTAGGGAAGGCATTTCGAATCGGAGGTTTGGTTGTAGAGGGAAGTGTCATAAGGCCTGATAATGATCTGACTGTCAGGTTTGAAGTTACCGATACCGTTCATACCGTTCCGGTTCAATTTTCTGGTATTCTTCCTGATCTGTTCCGAGATGGCCAGGGTATCGTTGCAAAAGGCAAGCTGAATTCCAATGGCGTGTTCGAGGCCACTGAAGTACTGGCTAAACACGACGAAAACTACATGCCGCCTGAAGTTGCAGGCGCGCTGAAAGCGGCAAAGACGATGCAGTACGAATA
>CAZYSR010000436.1:0-5405 GCA_964649525.1 uncultured Gammaproteobacteria bacterium | reverse complement strand
GATACATTCAAACCCGACATTCTCGGGACACATCTTATCTCTCGATTGATACTCCCCTTTCTGCTTGTGCTGACATTAGGAGGCACTGATACATGAGAATTTGCGTATTTTTAGGTTCCAAAAAAGGTATTCGGCCAGAGTATGCTGATGCAGCAATTTATTTTGGACAGTGTCTTGCTAGAGACAACATTGGCTTGGTATATGGTGGTGCATCGATCGGACTCATGGGAGAAGTTGCACGCGCCACTGTCGAAGCAGGCGGCGAAGTCATCGGTGTCATTCCTCATCGAATCGCTGAACTTGAAATTGCGGCAGACTTTATCCCAGATCTTCGCTATGTTGATACACTCGAAGAACGAGAGAACCTAATGTTTGAATTGTCAGACGGATTTGTTGCAATTCCAGGTGGAGTCGGAACCCTAGAAGAGTTGTTCACCGCACTCACATGGAACATTTTGAAATATCACAACAAGCCTATTGGTCTTTTGAATACTTGTGGATACTACGACAAGTTAATGGAATTGCTAGATTTTCAGAGCAATGAAGGGTTCATACCAACTAACTGGCTAGAATCCCTAATTATTGAAGAGGATGTTGATACACTCATTGATTCAGTCTGTGTCGCAAGCACATCCTTTCAGCATGCAGGTGTATTTTCCCACTGACCCAGCACCTATGTGACCATTTAGTGGACACAATTTACTAATTCAGGCTGTTATAAATCGAAATTTAGGCTGAATATCAAGAGTACCGTCAAATGAATAGGTTCAGGCTACAGAATTTCCCATTGATGGCGGCAGAGTAAACGGCTCTGTCTAGGCAAGGTTTTTCCTTGTTCTAGAGCGAAAAAACAAACCTGCATATTCTGCCCAGCCGACTGGTGCACAACACACAACAGATTCAGCCGGTAGCGAAAGCGATGAGAAAAGCAATATTACGTTTGGTTCACAAGAAACGAAACTAAGTTAATTCAAAAAATGATTTTGAATTGTCTTAATTTGAATAGATTATTGATAATTTTTCAGCGAGACTTGTCTGCTGGTTGCTAGGAATTACACACCTGAACAGCTTATTACACATCCACTTCGCGGTTTCATCTTCGAATTGTGGGTAGTTACAGAAATTTTGAAAAGTAGAACGAACCGCGGCGAATCTGGCGGGTTATCGTTTTTCCGCGATCAAAATGGTGCAGAGGCTGAACTTGTCATTGAACACTCAAACGGGCTATCACTTGTGGAAACAAAATCCTCTATGACCGCAACGCCCAGTGTGATCAACAGCTGCAGACTAGTAGAAAGAATTCTTTCAACAACTGATAGAGTGAATCATTCAATAGTCGTCTACGGCGGTAACCAACTCAAAAGGCGGGGAACAACTACACTTGTCCCTTGGTGTAATCTACACGAGATTGGTGAGCTGTCGGCAAATTGACTTGTGGCTATTGCAGGTTTTTAAGTTTCCCAACAATTACCATTGAAAGCCCGCCTCTTGGGTGAGCCCGTAGTCAGTGGGAACCGAAAGAGACTTCATCTGTCATTCCTCAAGTTTTTTCTCGCAACCAACAGAGCAAAGCACCTTTCCACAGAGCATCAGATACGACTTTTATCTGATTGTTTTATAGGATATCTCTACAGGTTGTCGAAGATGCCAAATGGTGCCCGGGGCCGGACTCGAACCGGCACGGGATTACTCCCGAGGGATTTTAAGTCCCTTGCGTCTGCCAAATTTCGCCACCCGGGCTTCGGACACAAGTTCTCAGACGAAAGTTGAAAATTGGAGGCCGGGGTCGGATTCGAACCGGCGTAGACGGCTTTGCAGGCCGCTGCATAACCCCTCTGCCACCCGGCCACGGTTTGGCGATAAGTCTGACTTTGGCTTTCTTCGTCTCTGGTAATTTGAAGAAAATGGAGCGGGAAACGAGGTTCGAACTCGCGACCTCAACCTTGGCAAGGTTGCGCTCTACCAGCTGAGCTATTCCCGCTTTGATTTGACAACTCAAAAATTTTATCGCAGAAACATTTTCAATTGATATCAATGTGAAATTTACTGACAATTTTATTTGGTTTCAACTGTCGCCTCTACCCGCTAATGACGGCCAGGCGATTCTGAGATAGACAACCATTGACCAGACGGTCATGGCCGTTGCGACGTAAAGTAGAATTTCACCAATCAGCAGAGTTGGGTAGTCAGCAATCGGCAGTGCATAAAGCAGCAATACGATCGCCGCCATCTGGGCAAACGTCTTGAATTTCGCCAGAATGTTTGAAGCAATGCTTGCACGATTGCCAGTTTCCGCCATCCACTCACGTAGTCCAGCCACACTGACCTCGCGCCCTACTATGATTAAGACTGCTATGATGAAAGCGGGCTTCGAAAATACGCTGTTGGTAATGAAGTCGTCCGAAACCAGTAAAACCAGTGCTGTGCAGACGATTAGTTTGTCTGCCACCGGATCTAGAAATGCACCAAACGCTGATTCTACACCCATTTTTCTCGCAAGATAACCGTCAAGCCAGTCAGTGATTGCTGCGGCAAGAAAGATTGCTGTTGCAAACCAGCCATAATTAGGTTGTAACAAGTAAACAACCACGAAGATGGGGATCATGACGATGCGCGCCAACGTCAGGAGATTGGGAATTGTCAAAGGCACGTCTTAAGTCTTATTCGTGTAGCTCAAAGTATATTTTTTCAGCTAGCGATGCACTGATACCGGGCACTTGACTGATGTCTTCGGTACTCGCACGGTGCAAGCCCTGCATGCCACCGAACTGTTTCAGTAAAGCAGACCGACGACGTGGACCCACACCAGGAATCCCCTCAAGAATCGATTGTCTTCTTGATTTATCCCTTCGTCCACGATGACCTGTTATAGCAAATCGATGCGCCTCATCTCGAATGTGCTGCAAGAGCAGTTTCGCATCAGACTGCATTTTAATGGGTGATTTGGAGTTGACTCCCCAATACTGCTCGCCCCCTGCTTTTCTCTCTCTGCCCTTAGATATCGCTAACAAACAGACATTGGCAACCTGTAATTCATCCATGACTTCCAAGGCAGTGCTTAACTGACCTTTCCCGCCGTCAATCAGTACGATGTCAGGAAGTTTACCATTACCATCTTTAACTTTTCTAAGACGGCGGGTCAAGGCTTGTTGAATCGCTGCATAATCGTCAGCGGCACCAACATCAGCGATGTTCAGAGTGCGGTATTCTGACTTGACTGGCCCGTTGCGATCGAATACCACGCACGAAGCCACTGTCTTTTCTCCGGCAAGATGACTAATGTCAAAACATTCGATTCGCTCTGGAATGTCATCCAAATTTAAACTTTCGACAAGTGAAGTCATACGTTGCTGCATGGCGTCATGTTGATTCTGGCGCTGGTAAATTGCGTTAAGTGCATTGTTTCTGGCCAATTCGATCAGATTCAATTTCTTGCCCCGTACGGGATTTCGAATCGTAACCTTTTTACCGGTTTGTTCGCGTAGAACATTTTCAATTATCTCGGCATCTCTAATCGGGTGATTGATCAGTACCGTTGAAGGAACTTCCCTCTCCAAATAGTACCGTGGAATGAATTCCCCCAACACTTCGCTCAAGTCCATTTCCACTTTAATATTCGGGAATAAGGTCTTGTAATCAATATTCCTTCCACTTCTGAAAATGACCAGCTGAATACATAAAATTCCATTCAAATACACCGCTGCGATCACGTCGAAATCTGTAGTGCCGCCCTCGACAGATTGAATTTCCCGAAGTCTCTGAATGGCACTGATTCGATCCCGGTAATTGGCAGCCTGCTCGAATTCGAGTCTCGATGCGGCATCCTCCATTTTTGTCATTAACGACTGGTTGAGGTCCTGGCTCTTTCCTGTCAGAAAATAGACAACCTGTTCGACATCTTCCATATAAGCTTCCCGATCGATCAATCCAACACAGGGTGCTGTACATCGATCGATTTGATATTGAAGACAGGGGCGCGAGCGATGCTGAAAAAAGGAGTCTCTACACTGTCGAATTGGGAAGACTTTCTGGATTTGCGACAATGTATCACGCACTGCCGATGCACTGCTGAATGGCCCAAAATAACGGCCTGGTTCTTTCCTGTTTCCTCGATAAAAACTTAGCTTGGGAAACTCATGCTCGTCATGTAACCTGATGTATGGATAGCTTTTGTCGTCCTTTAGATTAATGTTGTAAAAAGGTTTGTTTTCTTTTATGAGATTGTTTTCCAGAAGCAAAGCTTCTGTTTCTGATTTTGTGATGATGGTTTCTATGGACTCTACCTGTTGCATCACAGTGTGAATGCGATGCGAAAGTCCAGACGGGCGAAAGTAGGAACGTAAACGACTGCGAAGATTCCTGGCCTTACCGATGTATAGAGGAGTGCCATCTGTATTTTTCATGATGTACACCCCACTGGAGGTCGGAATACCTCTCAGGTAGTCCCGAATACTGAAATTCTCCCCTCCAAGCACTGTATCCATCCAACAGAGTTATTCGAATCACCTAATCCTGTATATTAGATGATTCACCAATTGGCACCACAGTCAATTAAACCACTCAATAGGATTGTTTAACAATGAAAATTTCTGCATTTGAAGCGAAAGTTGGAAATCTGATCGAACTTGATGGGTCGCTTTGGAAAATCCTCAGGAAGTCTCACGTGAAGCCAGGAAAAGGTGGCGCTTTCGTGCAGCTTGAAATCAAGGATGTGTCTGCTGGAACCAAACGAAACGATCGATTTAGATCGGAGGACAAGTTAGAAAAAGCACATGTTGATTTCAGGAAAATGCAGTACCTCTATAGTGATGGTGATATATACACGTTCATGGATATCGAGAATTACGAGCAGATAGAACTGACAACGGAAGATTTGAGCGATCAAATCGACTACCTGATTCCCGACCTTGAGGTTCAGATCAATCTTTATAACGGAGCGCCAATTGGTGTTGAGTTGCCAGAAAGTGTTGTACTGGAAATTATTGAGACAGACGCTGCAATCAAAGGTCAGACAGCCGCGGGAGGAAGTAAGCCAGCCACCCTTTCAACTGGTCTTCGAGTCAATGTACCAACATTTCTAAGTGCTGGAGATTCAATAAGAGTCAATACTGATTCAGGAGTTTATATTGAACGTGCGAGTTAACAGTCAATCGTATCAGTGCTTGACAGAGTTATTGCTTTATTGGCTCAAATACGATAGATAGTTAACTGATGGACAATAACATTGATTCGCGCCATTCAGTGACTTTCAAAGTTACGATATCAGTTCAAATAAGTATTCTCTAATCTGCTCAATTTCGTCAGACTTCTGCCCTTCTTCCGGACGTAAGTGATCCAACTGCCACCCCGGTTGTTTCCAGAGTTCTCTATTTTGGAGCAAGGCATCTATCGCTTTATCAGTTTCA
>CAZYSR010000435.1:0-1720 GCA_964649525.1 uncultured Gammaproteobacteria bacterium | reverse complement strand
ATCCCAACGAAACGGAATCCGGTGGATCCGGCAATGGAAATTTTGGCGAGAATTTGTCCGAACGTCGCCTGCCGCGTTCCATCCGGCTCTCTGATTCGGAGTGGAAGCTGATCGAAAACGAAGCGGTGCAGCGCGGAATGTCGGCTTCCGAACTAGTTCGGCATGCCGCAATCAGTCTCGCAACAGGCAAGCATTTTAACAATACAGGGAGTATTTTCCCTGAATTTGTTTCCGGAGCCATGGACCAGATTGATCGTATCTACAACGGCGTGTACCTGCTTGCGACATTGAAACGTGAGGAAATGATCCGCGAAGGACGTCAGGATGAACTTCATAAAGTCATCGAACACGCCCGCAAATCACGCAAATTGATTCAAGGGGACACTCCCGATTAACTGCTTCCTGACTGCAAATTCTGCACAAGAAACAAATCTTAAAATAACCATTGGGTCATTTTCCATATAGCTCGATCCCTATTCACTGACCCGATACGTTGAAATAGTCTGAGGATGGCCCAAACCCCGGCATCTGGCGAACGATCTGCTCTACGCGGTTATCGCTGGCAGTATGACCATATCGCATCACGTGTGTATGAGGCACTAGTTGATGATGATTTTTACGCAGTTCGACTTACGGATCCCCGCGCCGGAAAAGTCGATGACCTAGTCCTCATAAGACGCAGCCGCGTGGATGCATACCAGTTCAAGAGCTCTGAATTCCAACACAATATCACATTCAATGAGCTCACCAAAGAACAACGCACGCGAAGCGGGGTAAGCACCTCATCGCTGCTCCGTTCTCTAGCGGACGGCTGGCAGACCCTGGTTGAGAAATGGGAGGGAGTACAAGTACACCTCGTAACACAACAGCTTGCCTCTATTCACGACCGAGTTGTCGGATCTGGAGACCGGCCATCACCAAATCACTTCGGGGCATTTTTAGAAACCGTGTTGGTTCCCCTCCGTAAAGGAACCATTTCGGCAGATGAAATTGACGTGAAATGGAGACCTGCTCTATATGAGCTCCAGAATGTAAGCAACCTGCCACAGGGTGAATTTGATCAGTTTGTCCGATCTCTTCACATTGATGTTGCTGCTGGTACCGGCTTTCCTAATTTGTCTCCGGTCGCCAGCTCAGATATAGAGAGACTCTCATCTGCCCTTATACGGCATGTCTCCAAGGCGCATGATTTAGTCGAATTAAACCAAGACGAACTTCTTGCACTAGTTGGATGGCAAACCCGTCCCCGTCTTCAAAGCCGACATGAATTCCCCGTTAATCTTGACACTTACCAGCCTCTCGCGGCTGCAATCCAGATTTTGCAGGAATCGCTTTCTGGCGCGAACAGCGGCTACATTGCAGTCATTGGCCCCCCTGGCTCTGGAAAGTCAACGCTTCTGAGCCAAGCACTGTCTGGTTCTACCGATCGAGTGGTCAGATATTACGCATATGTCCCTGGGTCGACACCACGCCAAACCCGATTGACCGCACAGGCGTATCTGCATGACATCGTCCTGATGCTTAACAATAGTGGAATCGGGAAACCTTTGCGGGCACTACCTGCTACCGACGTCAACCAACTTCGACAACAACTGGCTGACCAGTTGGATGCAGCAAGCCAGAAATTCCTAGATTCCGGATACCGAACCATCGTAATTGTAGATGGCTTGGCACTGCTGTCCCAACGTTTTTCGCCGAAGCTCTGTAAATGATTGATTAC
>CAZYSR010000434.1:0-2779 GCA_964649525.1 uncultured Gammaproteobacteria bacterium | reverse complement strand
AACCAGAAAATGTCGCTCTTCCCGTTTGGTTCGAAGCCCCATTTTCTTACGAATGGGTTCATCGGAATCATCATTGATTACCGTGTCCCACAAATCAAAAGTAATCGCTTTAATAGATTTCAATGTAATTTCCTCATCCTTGTGAATACTCAGACTTCCCTGTCCAAGCTGCTTGACCCTAGGGTCTCGCGATCAAGTAATCGTGAAATTAAACTTCATTTTTTGGAGAAAATTCAAAATTTCAATTTCAATTAACCTGAAGAAACAGCGGGAGCAGATTCACCAAACGGTAATTCTTGACATTTTCTTCGGCAATTTTCAACAGTGGCGATCATCTACACGCTTTTTCGCGCAAAGGCATCGTGCACGATATTTACCGATACAGGTCGAAGCGGCAATCTCGGCTGATTGAATCCGAATTTTCTGGGGTCCAAGCCAAATTGGTTCGCTAGCAATCTTGATACAGCAACACCGCAAATTCGTCCTTGACAGCGTCCCATTCCAAGTCGAGTCCAATATTTGACGGCCTGCAAATTTTGCGCACCATCATCCCAGGATTTGAGAACATCACCCCAGGTTACATCTTCACACCTGCAAACCAAAGTGTTGTCGTCAATTTTCGGCACCGCATACTTGCTGAGTTCGAACAGTTCGGCCAAGCCTTCTGCAAACCTGACCGTTCGAAGTTGGCGTTTCATCAGGCGTGCCCTTCTACGCTTAACTCCGTTTCTGGAATATCCAAGTTTTTCACTCACACCCAACCCCGCCAGTGAGCCTTCAATCAGAGCTGACTTAGCCCCGGTGACACCGGTTACTTCACCTGCTGCATAAACATTGTCGATTGAAGTTGCACCCGTTTCAGGGTCGGTCTTGCAGTACCAACCCCCCTTTTTTACATCAAACTGATGTTCGCATCGGAGTAAGGCAGTCATTTCAGTGATGGGTCTGAATCCGTGACTAACCAGCAAACAGTCGGTTTCTATTTCAACTTCTTGACTGGCATCGCGGTCGGTGTTCGAGACCTGCCGCAACTTTACAGTTTCGATACGATCTTCACCTTGAGCACTATCGATACGATACCCATTTAACCTTCGTACACCAGATCTCAGCACAGGAGATAACAGGCGTCTCGTTTCGGTCCATCGCGAAGGATGCCGTCCAATCAGACCAAACAACCTGAACTGATTTGTGCTCGACTCGACCATTGCCGCCAATTTGCCTCCCGCTTTAACAATAGTCGCTGCTACCGCCCACAAAAATACACCAGACCCAGCCAAAACTATTTTGTCGCCTGGTGGCTTACCATACATTTTTACATATCGTTGACCCGCACCCGCAGTCATTACACCGGGAAGTGTCCAACCAGAAAATGGCATTACGAAGTCATGTGCTCCGGTACAGATTACTAACGCTCTTGTAGCAATCTCAATGGAATCTCCCAAGCCCTGTTGAATGAACACACGATACTTTGGCAGAATTCCCCAGACTTCCGCATCGGGAATGGTCTTGATTCCCAATTTTTCACAATTGGAAATGAAGCTCGCACCTTCCTGCATTTGCCTGTCATTTCTCTCCAAGCCATGATTGGATTGCATCCAGTATTGTCCACCTACTCTGGCAAAGCTGTCCACAATGACAGTATTGGCGCCACTTCGATGCGCCTCAAGCGCGGCAGCCAGCCCCGATGGTCCGGAGCCAATCACTAATACATCGACATTCAGTACGTTCACAGTGAGTTGGTTTTCACCTGCATACCCGGATAGACTTTGGTCATGCAGGAGCGTCTATCCGATTTATCATCGACTTTGACAACACATTCAAAACAGATGCCCATGCCGCAAAACAAGCCTCGATAAGAACTTCCAAATCTAGCAGATTTAACTTCTTGTAACACGTGACCGAGGATTGCATCCTCATTCACCTCATATTCGCTGCCGTCGATGTAAATGGTGATCATTATTCTGAATGTGGCTGGTTTGTAAACCGGTACGGTTCGTATAGATCGTGACGCAAGAAGGGTTCAGATTCTGAAACCATGTCACTCAGCAGTTGGCCGACTGCCGGTGCTCGAAGAAATCCCGTTCCGGCATCGCCAGCGGCGATAAACAATCCGTCAAGCTCCAAAGGTCCCAAAAGAAACCGCTGATCAGGAGCAACTGCTTCATAACGTACCCATGAGCGCAACAACTGAACGCCATCGAGACACGGGAACAGATGCAATAACTGGGCAATTGAATCAACAACGAAGTCGGGATCTACCTCCGATATAGATTCCTGAGCACCCGACTGTGACAAGCCGCCAGCCAGCACTGTATTAAATAAAACTTGCAAACTGAAGGACTGCTGAATCTGTGTGTATCCTGCTTCCACGCCGCTTGACGCTTCGCATGAGCTGATCACCCTACGGATCGTTTTAGGAGGCACTGCTACAGTCGCAAGACATTGTGCCTTACGAGGCAATATGGGTAAATCAATATCACAATCTCGAGTAAGCTCAGCTGTCCATGGACCACTTGCGAGTATGACGCAATCACACCTGATCACATCGCCCTTGGAAACTACGCCGACGACGCGTCCATTCTGAACCTTTACCTCATCGACCGGAGAGTGCTGCCGAATGTCCACCCCAAGCGACCTAGCCTGCAAAATGAATGCGCGAATCGTCAGAAATGGATTAACGGTTGCTGAATCCGGGTAGAATGTCGCAGCGATAATATCGCTGGTGAGATTCGGTTCGATTTGACTTAACCGGTCACCATCAACAATTGATGAGTCAAGT
>CAZYSR010000433.1:0-2942 GCA_964649525.1 uncultured Gammaproteobacteria bacterium | reverse complement strand
TCTGACAATCTCCGAACGGCCAATACGCCTCAGATAAAACACAATTAACATAAACATGACCAGCATGATCATGACTGAAAGCGCCGAACCAAACGGCCAATTACGCGCTGACAGAAACTGCTGCTCAATCAGATTTCCGATCATCATCACTTTCGCACCACCGAGTAGATCTGGAACGATGAAGTTGCCGAGACTAGGGATAAATACCAGTACCGCTCCAGCCGCAATTCCGGGAAGCGTACAAGGAAGAATGACTCGCCAGAAGGTCTGAAACGGATTTGCACCTAAATCTGCGGAGGCTTCCAGCAGTGAATGATCCAGTTTTTCGATGCTGGCGTAAAGCGGTAAGAACATGAATGGCAGTAAGATGTAGGCCATTCCGATCAATACCGCGGTTTCCGTGTAAATGATGTCAATGGGTTCTGAGATGATGCCAAGACCCATTAGTGAGGTGCTCAGGAATCCGCTGGGTCGTAGTATTAATACCCAGCAGAATAGGCGCACGACTAGGCTCACGAAAAAGGGAAGTGTAATAATGAAGACAACGAAAGTCCGCCATCGCGCTGACAGTCCACTGACCCAGAGTGCTGCCGGATAACATACAAGCAGTGTGATGCCTACGTTGGTCAATGCAAGACGTACAGACCTTAAGAAAATGTCAATGTAGACCGGATCGAAGTCTTCCCACTCTCCGTCAGCCCAGCCAAGTATTCGGCCGTAATTCCAGTGATAAAAATTCCAGACGACTCCGCCATAAACGCCTGGTTCCAGAAAGCTGAAAATGATCATGACAGCAAGCGGACCCAGAAAGAAAATTCCGAGGAACAGAGTTGACGGTGTCAACAGAGTACTGAGGCTGCGAAGATCCCTTTTGGTAGCCATGTTCAGGACTCAAGTATCAGGTGAGGGGTACTCCGGCGATAGGCGAGGCGAATAGGATCACCTGGGTTGACGTTGCTTAGTGCTTCGTCTCCCGAACCTGCTACCGAAACTGAAATGTAAGTGCCGTTAGCCAGCTGGCAGACATACTGGCGCGTTGCACCCTGAAAGACGGATTGCTCCAGCACAGCATCCAGAATTCCTAATGATTTGTCGGGTTCCTGAGGGGCGATATTCAGGTGCTCCGGGCGGATGATGAGTGTCGCATCTGAACCGACTGATGGTCCGACGCCAACTGAGATACGCAAACCATCTTCTGTAACAAGTATTGGGTCTTCAGCGCTATTTCCGATCGTTCCTGAAAAGAGTGTACCGTCGCCTATAAATCCTGCAACAAAACGAGTTGCGGGCTGGTGGTAAAGTTCCTCGGGCGGCCCGATCTGCTCAATTTTTCCGTGGTCTAGCACAACGACTTGATCTGACATCGTCAGCGCTTCTTCCTGATCATGAGTGACAAACAGAAAGCAGATGCCTAGATCATGCTGCAGACTTTTCAGTTCGAGCTGCATGGACTGGCGTAAATTGCGGTCCAATGCTGAAAGCGGTTCGTCCAGCAGCAGAAGCTTTGGCTGGTTGATGATTGCTCTTGCCAGGGCTACGCGCTGTTGCTGCCCTCCTGAGAGCTGCGCTGGCTTGCGTCGATCAAAACCAGACAGGTTTACCCTTTCCAGTGCTTCGCCAACTCGTTGTTCACGCTCAGTTTTTGATACACGGGCCAGATCCAGACCATAACCTACATTGCCGCTTACAGATAGGTGAGGAAACAGCGCATAGTTCTGGAAAACAGTATTCACAGGACGCCGATAAGGCGGTACACCCGCGACTGATTCGCCAGCGATTCGCACCTCTCCCGAATCAAGGTCCTCGAAGCCACTGATGGCTCTCAGTAGCGTCGTTTTGCCACAGCCAGATGGACCCAGCAGGGTCATGAACTGACCCTGCTGGATATTTAGTGAAATATTATCAAGCGCCGTGATGACACCGCCTTCGGGTGCCGGAAAGCGTTTGACAGCTTCTCTGACCTCGGCGATGGAGTCCATTCAACTCCGTCCCCATTACTGCGCGGTACGAACCTTTGTCCAGACTCGATTGTACTTTCGAAGATCATTGCCTAAATCTTCAAAAATCTGCAGTTTGGCAACCACCTCGGGCGGCGGGTTCGTGTTCGGATTCGCTTTCAGTTCCGGTGGTAGCAAATCACGAGCCGGAGCATTAGCGGTGCCGTTAACCTGCTGCAATGTATTGAGTGCGGCAATTTCGGGCTGCATGTAAAACTCAAAAAATTTGATTGCGCTATCCTTGTTAGGTGCATCTTTGAGAACGCAGATATCTTCCTGGTACATGGTGGCGCCTTCTTCAGGAATCACAAAGCCCAGCTTGTCCGGTTCTTCCAGCGTGTACAGCGTCGCACCTACATACCAGTGAGCCGCGGCGATATCCCCTGCCTGAACCAGTGACACAATGTCATAACTAAATGCGGAAATTTTATCTTTACGTTCCAACAACCAGGCTTCGGCTTGTTTGAGCGCCTCGCCATCGGTTGTATTGACTGAATGACCATTCTTGATGAGAGCTACACCAATGGTTTCTCTCAAATCATCCAGCATGGTAATTTTCTTACCCTTGTCAGGGAGCGCAAAGAAATCGTCCCAAGTTTTGAGTTCACCTGCTTCCTCCTTGTTGTAGAAGATTCCAACTGCACCCCATGCATAGGGCAGGCAGTAGGAACTTTCCGGATCAACTTTTGAAATCATGTTGGCCGGATCAATGTTCTCAAATCCATTCAGTGTATTGACCTTGGCATCGTGTAGAAGTCCCAGCTTCTGCATGATGTCGCGCATATGTACAGACGGAAAAACAATGTCATATCCAGTCGCACCTGACTGAATTTTGGCCAGCATTTCCTCGTTGGTCCCGTAGGTATCAAGCGAAACTTCAATACCCGTCTCTTCAGAAAAACGAGTCAGAACTTCTGGATTTATGTAATCACCCCAGTTGTAGAC
>CAZYSR010000432.1:0-3478 GCA_964649525.1 uncultured Gammaproteobacteria bacterium | reverse complement strand
CTATCACAGTGACACGTCAACTTGACTACAAACACTGGGCGCTTCTAATTGGGCCGTTTTTGGCACTATACTCGCTTCGCCCAGTTCTACCTGATTGGGCCATTACGCCACCAAAAAGTTGCCTCGCGGGTTGTGCGTATATCGAAGGAATGATCCCTTTCGTTGATTGGGTAAATATTGTCATTAATGTTCTTCGTAAGTATGAAATTTTGGGGGTATTTACGTTTAGGGACGTAACCCGTGGAATTTCCAACGCAATCGAAGTGCCGCTCGAGTTTACAGAAAGCCTATTACATAACGGATTTTCTGATGTTGGAATTGAACCGATCGCGTGGGTGATACTAGTTGGTTTGGCAGCAATTTTTGGTTGGTATCTGAAAGGTTGGCGGTTGGCGTTGCTCGGTGGTGGCTGTTTTTTCTATCTAGCACTATTTTCGAAACGTGGGATTTGGGATCTTTCCATGCAGACATTGTCTGCAATTTCCGTCTCCGCACCGCTCGCTGGAATCATCGGTCTTTCGTTGGGTATCTGGGCTGCAAAGAGCAGACGAGTCGAACAGGCGCTTTGGCCAATTTTGAATGTTTTACAGTCGTTGCCTCACTTCTCTTATTTAGTTCTGGTTGCAATATTCTTCGGTGTTGGCTCCAAAGCCGGTGTTATCGCGACCATAGTATTTGCGTTCCCGCCAATGACGCGACTAACTTTGCTTGGCATCAAAGGTATATCATCAGAAATTAGGGAAGCTGGCACCATGGCTGGTTGCACCCCTCGCCAGATGTTATTCAAAGTTGAACTTCCTGCGGCTCGGCCGGAACTGATGCTCGGTGTTAACCAAGTAATCATGCAGTGCCTCGCTATGGTCGTGATCGCCTCATTTATTGGGCAGTCAGGACTTGGGCATGACTTGTTAACTCGATTACAGAGACTGGCAATTGGTCAAGCTTTGGAAGTCGGAATCGCCGTAGTCTTCATTGCGATCGCACTCGATCGATTCAGTCAAGCGATGGCTGCTAAGGAACCAGTACACCTCCGACACGGTGCATTCTGGATACGACACCCATATATGAGTGTTGCAATTGGTTTGATCGCTGTAACCGTTGTTCTTTCTTTTGTCACCCCTTACGTTGTTCGATTTCCACAGCATCTGACAATATCAACATCGACAATTTGGGACGCAATCGTCGACTACATCACGTTTCATTTTTACGGTCCTCTAGGGGTGTTCCGCGATGCATTTCTTGTGTATTTTCTAATTCCAATTCGAACATTTATCACATCAATCCCGTGGCTTGCCGTCGTCGCACTGGTTACGTATCTCGGCTGGCGGATGGGCGGATGGAAATCGGCACTAATTGTCGTCTCCTTTGTGCTGTTCATCGCGACATCCGGTTATTGGGTGCGGGCGATGATTACCGTATATATGGTGTTTGTGTCGTTGATCATGTGTGCGTTGATCGGCATACCGCTCGGGATCTGGGCATCGCGTCGTACATGGTCGACGAGACTGGTTCAAAATTTATGCGATACTTTTCAAACGTTTCCGTCGTTCATCTATCTCTTACCAGTTGTAATGCTGTTTCAGATCAACGACGTATCGGCAATTTTCGCCATCATCATTTACGCCTTGATACCAATCACGCGATATACGATTTTTGGTTTGAACAATGTGCCGCAGCACATAATCGAAGCTGCTACAACGTCTGGTTGCACTGAAAATCAGATTCTATGGAAAGTTCGAATGCCGATTGCATTTCCGGAGATTGTGCTGGGACTCAACCAGACGCTCATGTTTGGTTTGTTCATGGTCATGATCGCTGGATTTATTGGCACTGTCGACCTGTCACAAGAGATATTCCGCGCACTCACGTTCAACGATGGCGGTAAAGGCCTAGTCATAGGATTATGCGTCGCATTTATCGGTCTTACTGCCGACCGGCTCTTGGTTGAGTGGGCTGAAAATAGAAAGAGAATGTACGGCATCGTTTGAGGCGTGATAACGTATACAAAAACCTAACCTCATTTCAAAACTCTCAAGCTACGCTTGAATTTCGTCATCCGGAATCGATAACGTAGTTTACAGACAAAAATTCTACCGAGCAGTTCGCAGCACACTAGGATTGCAATTCTGGTTGCACCAACCAATCCTGAAGCCGGACATCACAATTTGCCACAGCGAAAAGTAATTCGAGTATTGTTGAAATACAGAGATTCTTATCACTGTACCTATTGATTACGTGAATGGACGATGACTACCTTGAGATTGAAGCGACATCGACTGACATCGTAATGACATCGGTATCGTGATACTGCTGATGATGAACAGAAGACGCGTAGTGACGCAAGATTCGCAAAGAAACCTCTCTTGAATCGGTAGCCTCATCTGTATAGCCACCTACCAATGCAATCCGGTCTTCTATATTTTCCTTTGAAGGTGCTGAAATCACTTCCATGACTGCCTTATCGCCTTCCCTTTGAATAGTCAGCAACAAGTGTCTTCCGCTCACTTTGACGTCCGTATCTTCAGTCTGATGCTCCAGCGTCAGCAAAGCCTCTTCAGCGACCGCGGTAAGTCTGTCTTTTACTGCTTCACCCCATCGATATCTGGAAGCAAAGTTATCTAGGAAGTTCCGAATCTCGGGAAGTGAATTGGTATCAAACGGTACCGACAACCGATGTCGACGCGGATTTGTGAATTCCACAAACAGTGAAAGAATAATAGCTGTCAATCCACCGGCAGTCATCCCATTTTCCAGAATACCTCCTGCAAAATCCCGCGTAATTTCTGGAAAAATCAACCCATTTTGAAATCCGACACCAACCCAAAATGCAATTCCAACAATTAAACTTTTTTTATAGTCAGCACCATCCTGAATGACGACTCGCATACCCACGACGAATAATAGGCCGAGTAAGACAGTCATATAGGCTGCAGCCACCGGTCCTGGAATGGCGATGATTACTGCAAGAATTTTTGGAAAAAAGGCCAGGACGATAAATGTAGCGCCAAGCGCAACACCAATACTGCGTGCAGCGACACCGGTTAGCGCTGTCACGGACACACTCGTCGAATAGGTTGTGTTCGGTACTGTTCCGATCAATCCAGAAAGTAAGTTGCCTAAACCATCAGCATTCACCGCCCCCTGCACTGCGCGAAAATCAGTGGCACGCGCTCGTCGCCACGAAACTCGCTGAATAGCGACACCATCACCAACCGTCTCAATTGCGCCGACAAGGGTGACGAAAACAAATGCGGGTAGCAGACTCCAAAACACCGGGCCAAAACTCAAATCAAATCCGGGCCAACCACCTTTAGGTAGTCCAAACCAGGCAGATGATTTCAAAGTTGAAAAATCGTAGATACCGTAGTAAATGGCAACCAAAGATCCGACCACAATTCCAATTACCGGAGCCCAAAGTCGCAGCATACCTTTGGCTTTTAATGCGATAGCACCAATTGCCAGGGCGGTAACAAGCGCT
>CAZYSR010000431.1:0-7141 GCA_964649525.1 uncultured Gammaproteobacteria bacterium | reverse complement strand
CTCTTGAATGGTGCACGGCAAACAGGAAAGACTTTTCTTCTAAAGACCTTGTTCGCCAAGTCTGGAAAGTTTAGGCGAACACACTACCTGGATTTTGAACGTGACCCAGCAATTGAAAGCATATTTGATGACGGTCTAGACCCAGAAACCGTATTCAGCAACATTGGTCTCAGATTCGGTGAACCAATCGATGTCAGCAAAGATCTGATCATATTCGATGAAGTCGGATCTTGTGCCAAAGCGTTGCAATCACTCAAATATGTATCTGAAGAATTACCGTATGCATTTGTAGTCGCAACTGGATCCAATATCAGTTTGTTGCAGTCATTCCCAGTCGGCAGAGTGGAATTGATGGACCTGTTTCCTCTCACATTCGAGGAATTTATAAAAGCTGCAGTGCCCCAAATAATCGTCAGTGCTTATCGCGACAGACTTGACACAAGCGAATCACACAGACAACTTTGGTCGGCACTACTTGACTATTTCTACGTAGGCGGCATGCCGGAGGCAGTCAATAACTGGATCACACTAAATCACTCTCTAGTGGAGCGCGTAGCAAATGTCAGGAATGTTCATCGCAATCTGATTGACACCTATACACGTGATTTCGGCAAATGTTCCGGTGCCGTGAATGCTCAACATACGGAGACTGTTTTCAGGAACATTCCTCTACAGTTGGGAAAGAGCATTGATGACTCTGTTAAACGTTTTCGTTTTCATGGATCCATCAATGGAAAGAATCGCTATTCAGAACTAAGGGGACCTATAGATTGGTTGGCCAAAGCCAAATTGGTTTCTAAAAACTATCCAATCACGCACGAACCCAAACCACCGCTGAACATTCAAATTAAGGAAAATCTGTTTAAATTGTTTCTGTTTGATGTCGGACTACTGGGTCATCTGTCAGGAATGTCTTATGCGGACCAAAGAGAACAAACGACTGCATTTAAAGGTTTCGTCGCGGAGAACTTCGTCCAGAATGAACTGATCGCACAAGGGCTCAATCAGACTTACAGTTGGGAACAAGCCAAGGCTCAGATTGAGTTTATCATCCGAAACAACCAGGGAGAAATAGTACCCGTTGAAGTTAAAAGCGGCAAGAGAACTAAAGCAAAAAGTCTGACATCGTACATCAATCGTTACAAACCAAAACTTGCGATTAAATTAATCGGAGCGAGGGGTGAAAAGCACGATGTTTTGACCACCCTACCCCTATATTACGCGTCAGCGATTTTGGAGGAATTGAGTAACAGCCAAAGTTAGTGCGAAAATAGTTGGCACAAATTAAATGCGCTTTTCGGATTTGGTTTGCAAAATATCAACGCGTATAGTCAGTATGTCGGAATCATGATATTGCTGATGGTGAACAGAAGAAGACAAATGACGCAACAATCTCAGCGACATTTCCCCCTGCATTTGATCTAAGTCAACTTTTTCACCAAGCAGTGCTATGCGGTCTTGAATATTCTCTGCACTTGTAGATGCAACAAATTCAAGGATTAACTGACTCGCTTCTGTGTATGAAACAATGCGCAGGTGACGTCGTTCGTAATCTTCTTTAAACTCATTTCCCTGAAGCAAAGTGAGCAATGTTTCTTCACTGACGGCGTGAAGACGTTCAATCATTTTTTCGTCCCACCGGTTGCGAGTCGCTATATTGCCAAGAAATTCCTGTATCTGCGCTAGAGCCGATATATCGAGTTCTGTATCCAGCTGACGGCGACGAGGTCTGGCAAGTTCCAGCAACAACGTCATTAAAATCGCAGCAGCTCCACCAACTACCATTCCATTTTGAAACAGCCCCCCTGCAAGCTCAGAAAACAAATTGGGGAATACAGCATCATTTTCAAATCCTACCCCAAGCCAAAACGAAATGCCGACAATTGTACCTTTGCGGTAATCCACTCCGTCCTGAACTACAATTTTCATACCGATGATGAATATAGTTGCCATCATCACCGTAATGAATGCTGCAACAATGGGGCCAGGTATAGCAAGAATCGCTGCGAGGAGTTTGGGTAGAAACGCAACTGCGATTAGTACAATTCCAAGTGCGAAGCCTACGTATCTGGAACTGATTCCAGTAATTTCAACCATGGTAGCTCCCGTCGGCCGGTAGCCTAGTGGAGCAATTCCAGCAAAACCCGCAATCAGATTTCCAATTCCCTCCGAGCTTATCGCGCTTTGAACTGACCTAAAGTCTACTGCGCGTACTGGTCGCCAAGAGACTCGTTGTATAGCCACAGAACCGCTAATCTGCTGGATTGTGCATACCAGGGCGATGAAGACAAAAGCAGGAAATAATCCCCAGAACAACGGACCAAATTCAAGATTTACACCGGGCCAGCGAACCGTTGGAATTCCAATCCAAGAAGCGTCTAGTACACGATCAATATCGTAAATACCGAACAGTCCTGCCACAATTGAACCAGCGATAATACCAATCAAAGGAGACCACAGACGTAATGACCCTGAACCTATCAGCATTAAGCCAACAATGACGGCTAGAGTGGTTATTGCACATAGCGGGGCTGCAAGCTCGGATGCACCTTCTGGAACATTTGTTAACTGGTCAAACAGAATCGGCATGACGGTGACGGGCAACAGCAACATGACTGTCCCTGTTACGGTCGGTGTCAGAATTCGACGAAACAGTAGAAGTTTATAGGAGAAGAGAATTTGCACGAGCGCCATTGCAATGACCAAGGTGGCAAGTAACTCTGGACCGCCGCCTTGGATTGCCTTCACGCTTGCCGCAATCGCAACACCTGCTGTACCTACAGCGATGATATAACCGGAACTCGATCGACCAAAGCGCATCGCATGCAGTGTTGAAACTACACCGCAGATTACGACAGAGGCAAAAACCGCCCACAGCACCATATCCTCCGATTCACCAGCTGTACGAAACACAATAGTCGGAATCATTGCAATACTCGGTAGCAACAGACAACTAAGCTGAAGAGCGAGCCCTGTCGCGAGCATTGACGAAATTTTTTTGTTGGGATGTCGGCGTGCTTCTGTTTGCATCTCTGAATTGTTTTTACGCATCCTGCGTATACCAGTGACCTATTTCCAAAAACCAACTTGTTAGAACTGCCCGGGCCTGCGATCATGCAATCGAATGCACTCACGCACTGTTAAATTCGCGTCATGAACTTGAGACAGAGTACAACGCAAAGGTACTGGCATTAATCGGTACTGGATCTCAGACTCTCGTCACTCGAGATACGCCAGTACTAACATTTAAAGACATGCAAGGATTGAAAATTCGCGTTGCAACCAAGCCCACTGCACAATTCGTCTTATGCTAGCGCCTGAGACAGTTAAAAATTTCGTAGGACAGATGTGATAGTTACTTCATCGGAGAACTGGAAGTTGGTGAAAGTACAGTGAGGCTGCGGTGTTGCAGAAGTTTTGACGATTCTTTCACAAAGTTGATCCAGTCTGGATCAGCAAGCATGTTTCTATTGCACTCAATTAATGCATCTATTGAAGGATAAGCGTACATAAGAAATGCTTCATCCGGGTTACTAGCATCTGACACCCATCCACCTACATTCTTTGAGTACTTTTCCCTAACGGGCAGGATTTCCTGAAACATATCTACCCAGTCCCAAACTTTACCCGGCACAGTTTGAAAAGAGCGAATTGTGTAAACATTACCCTCAGTTGTAGGGGGATGAAACGGCACAACTGGCTCGAGAACTTGAATTTCGAAACTACTAACGTATTGAGTAATCATAGGAAGATACTCATTTATCCAACGTTCATTTTTCGACAACTCCTCCCTAAGTCGTTGACGCTCATTTCGGTCAGGATAGCTCCAAAGTATCTTGATTTGATTCAGATGACCAGTTTCGGGTGTCCAACAACCTTCCAGTTTCCCGCAACTATCACCACGGATTTCTATAAGCAGTTGTGTCGCATCAGCTACGGACTGTTCACAACCTGGACGAAAAGTGTGCGTACGTAATTCATAAATCATTTTGGATGTCTCTTAATCTAGGGTTGGTAATCTTGCTTGTATTCTATGGTCATGTTCAATAATGTCAATTTCGTAGAATATAGAAACATTATGCATGAAGCGACAGCCAAACTTAACCTTCGCTTTCCATCACAAACACTCAGTCAGAGTTTGTAGGTCTGTAAAGCAAGAATTCGGGTCTTAATCGATTTACGCAACCAAGTTGACAGCATACTCGCAATTAGTAATTTCCAAGTCTACTCTTGCCTTGTTGTCAGCAACTAGCTATATGGTATTGCGGTCCGGATCGAGTTGCGAAATGCCATCTGGGTCAAATTTTGATAATAGTCAGATTAAATTCTAGTATGAGGAATTCAATAATGTCTCAATCTTCCATATCGATGAAAGGAGGCGGATACTACTCCAAGAATACGCAAGGTGCAAAGCACGTTATTGATCGCGCGGGTGAAAACCTGATTCCAAAGTTGTCGGGGATTCAACTGCCAGGTGATCAGCGTCCATTTGCAATTGTTGACTACGGAGCCGCAGATGGCGGGACATCGTTAGGTTTGGTCACCAGTATCGTTCAGGCAATTCGCCAGCGATCAACGGATCAGGAAATTTCAGTGACGTATACGGATTTACCGCATAACGACTTTTCGTCGCTGTTCCGAATGATTCATGCAAAGTCACCTGAAGAAATTACCTACGCGAGTGAATTTTCTAATGTATTCGTCTTGAGTGCTGGGACGTCGTTCTACAATCAAATTGTTGCTAGCGGCAGTGTGGATATTGGATTTTCAGCTACAGCAATGCACTGGTTGAGTGGACTCCCAGGTACGATTACCGATCACGTCCACGCGGTTGGCGCACAGGGCCATGAATGGCAAGTGTTTCGAGACTACGCGAAAAATGATTGGGAGACGATTCTGCTTAACCGCGCTAGAGAACTTGTTCCTGGTGGAGTCTTGGTGATGGCAAATTTTTGCATTGACGAGAAGGGTAGATATCTTGGCAATACTGGCGGCGCAAATATGTTTGATACATTTAACCGCTTGTGGCGAGAACTAGCCGATTCGGGCGTAATTTCTGAAATCGAATATCAGTCTACCGCGTTCCCACAATTCTACAGAACCAAGGAACAATATTGCGAACCGTTTGACGACCCCGAAAGCAGAGTCAGGACAGTGGGATTGTGTCTTGAAAAAGCTTACACCGGTGTTACGAAATGCCCCTACCGAGCAGAGTTTGATCGTGTTGGCGATCCAATCGCATTTGCAGATGCTTATGTTCCTACGTTACGGTCATGGAGCGAAACTGTATTTTTTGGAGGACTAGATCATTCCAGACCCGTGAATGAACGACAAGAAATTGTCGACATCTTTTATCAAAACTACAACAATCTAGTCAGAAGCGAACCTGAGCGCCATGCAATGGACTACGTTCACACCTATTTGGTGGTTACCAAAGAAACCTAACTGTGGGTTTCATTTGGGTCAATAGACAAGGACTCATGTTTTCCCGGAATTTATTCAAGCAAATACTCTGCTGACAAGACGACGCCATCTGCTTTTGGCGAACTAACAGATTGCAAACCGACAGGCAATCCTTCAACCGTAAATCCAGCAAGTACGGTCAATACAACACTTGAAGTCAGAGGAATAGTCAATGAAGCCGGAACCTATTTGAGGCTTGGCTACGAAAAAGTTACGGCAGTTCTCGGTGAGACGGGACACTTTTCGTAGGGATATCTGAACTTTTTCGCCAAACCGTGACGAGCCAGGGCTGCTCCGCTCGCGGTCGCCCTGTCGGGCGATAGTAGTGGTGCAATTCCCGAAACCCTGCGTCGATCACATAGGTACGCCAGGTTTCCAAATTGTGGAAACAACCGTATCGTCCATCAACCCAACCTTCCTCGTTGTTGCCTCGCGGGTTCGAGCACAGCAGGACACCTCCGGACTTTAGGGTCGCAGCAAGTTTGTCTAGGACTTGGGCGAGCTGACTGCTCGGTACATGAAAAAGCGAGGCATTCGCGAAAATCCCGTCAAATCGATCAACTGGCAAATCAAGGTTGAGAAAGTTTTGGTGTAGTACCTCACAATTCGATTTGGTGCGGGCGATCCTGACTAACTCAATTGAGCCATCAACACCTACTGCTTCGTGGCCGAGTGCGCTAAACTGACACAAATCCCGACCGGATCCGCAGCCTAGATCGAGAATGACGTAAGGGCTATCGACATTGATTGCATCGAGCAAAGCATTGATGTTCTGGCTAACATCATGATCAGCTATACCATTACTGTAAGCAACCGCCATGCGGTTGTAAATTGAAATCGTTTTAGCCGAAACCTCTTGCGCATGTTTTTCACTTAGATTCTGAGTGAATTCGCTCATGGTGAGAGATACCATTTAGCGTCGGCAAGCACCACAGAAGTTTCATTCTGCCGGTCCGAAATGGTCCAGTACTTCCTCAGCAGTGTTGACTTTTCCGACATCGTTACTAATTTGAACCCATGCCGCTGGTAAAAGGTGATCGCCCATTTGGCGTCAGCCCAGGTACCGACTAAGACAGGACGATCCAAGCACGCACACTGCTGAATGAGCAGCGCCGATCCAATTCCTGAACGTTGGTGTTCAGGTACCACATAGGCATGGCGAATTAATGCGACATCCTCGACAAACTGGACACCCATCACACCCACCAGTCCGACCCCGGGGATTTCATAGCCGCTAAAAATCACTCCAGCGGCAATTTCATCCGCGAGTTCCTCAGCGGGCATGTAGGGCTCTTTCCACCGATCGTCTGGAATAATGCCCTTATAGACCTGCGCGGCCTCGTTGATGATTGCAAGTATGCGGTCGAATTCGTTATCTGTGCAGTGTCTAATCATTGCCAATTTAGAATCGCGATCCATTCTGTTTCGCGTACATCCATCTGGGTAAGCTGATTGATCATCTTAATACGTGATCGTTGCTTTTCCAACTTCCCGGCAATCATTGACTTGAAACTTTCGATCACTTCCAGTTATGCTTTCTGTCTCTCTCCAAGTCTTTTCGAAAGTAGTATCGGAAAAAAATTACTATGAAAACTGTGGCTAATAGACTCTGACCGTCAGCTTCAATCTAGGTCATGAAAATTGCCAACAAACTAGTTTTCTTTCATCTCTGAAACTG
>CAZYSR010000430.1:0-2211 GCA_964649525.1 uncultured Gammaproteobacteria bacterium | reverse complement strand
GCCCAGGTGTTACCTGGCACCTTGCCCCTGGAGCCCGGACTTTCCTCCTGAACCGTAATCCAGGCGACTGCCCAACCAGCTCTTTTCATCAGATTTAAATTTTACTGCACACCGGAACGTAGTCAGGGCTGCCAGCAGTTTCCGTCGGGTTGATCAGAGCCAATCTTCAGAACAGCCTTAGCTTATTACACGTCAATTGAAGTGTGGAAACGCATCTCAATACACTTGTTCACTTCATTCAATTGATCGTGAACTGAATCAATATCCCAAAATCATCCAGTCTGCATCTGTGGCATATGGAATGCGCTAGAAATTTAGAATTTTCTTAAACTCTGCAGGACTCAGTATAGATACTGAAAAATGCTTAGTAAGGGCAAGTAAATCCTCATCAACTGTTACCAGGAACTCAGCATGGCCCACAAGTGCCAATGACAGAAAGGGAATGTCAAAGTCATCGCGACACTCGGGTATTGTAGGTAATGAACTCGGCATGGTTACGCATTCGCAGAAGGGCAGAAAATCGTCAAGCAACTCACTCTGCTCATCAGCTTTTAACGCAAATTTTGGATAGGCAAGAACTCCGACTAACTCCATCAAAGTCAAATTGCTGATTAGCGGTAAGATGCGTTCGGAGTACCAAGCCGAACGCATCCAAGATAGCTGCCCAGCCTGAAACAACAGAGCTGAAATCAGAACATTTGTGTCGAGAACTACTCGAACTGGTGCTGTCTTTGTGTTCTTGCCCACGCGATCGCGTCAGAAATGTCTCTCTCTGTCAGGCCAAGTTCGGCAAGTTTTGCCCGTACTCCATTGGCGCGATTGACTCGAACAGGCGTCAGTATAATTCGACCGTTCTCCACGGCGACATCGAAATAATCGGTAGACTCGACTGCGGCTGTCACAGCTTTGGGCAGAGTCAATTGATTTTTGGATGTCATTTTCGCTAGCATTGCTGCAACCTCCGCGATTCCTTCAAATGATTCAAGATTCTGTACTTCGAATTATAAAGGAATTATTACATCCTTACTATAAGAAATAAATTTCTATACAAATTCAAGATTCGGTAATTGCCACACAACTGATGCATTTGAATCGATAAGACTTGTGCGAGTTCTAGTGGATGGTGGATGTGGTCAGGTGCGTCACCCGAAATCTCATACACGCTGAATAATATTTTTGTGTGCGAGAGTCACTCAAAATCAAACCACAAGACATTTGATTGCATCAATGATGGCAGTCTGACGCGCTCAGCCGAAACGACCAGAAAATCAAATTTGGCAGGCAGATTCGTCAGGGTCAATTTGGTTGGGTCAACAATTTAGTCAGATTTGGACTGATTCTCTTCAGTCTCATTTTGCAGTTCGAGTGTCCGTTGATACAGCAGATTACGCCCGACACCAAAAATTCTGGCAGCAATTTCAGCAGCCTTGCTCGGCGTTAACTCTTCCATCAGAATATTAAGAGTCTGATCGATCTGCAGATCGATTCCGCGTTTTGAACGAGATGCGGGACCTACAATAATCACGAATTCACCTTTAATTTCGTCGATATTTTCGCGAACCTGTTCGGTGATATCTCCAAGCTTGCCAACCCGGATGCTTTCATAGACCTTTGTCATTTCCCTTGCGACGCAAACCTCCCTGGCACTTCCAAGAGCGGCAGTCAGGTCCTCCAGTGAGGCAACAATGCGATGCGGGGCTTCGAAGAAAACAAGTGCACTGTCGAGTCCTGACAACTGACTTACGCGTCGTTTTCGATCACCCGAACTTGATGGCAGAAAGCCTTCAAAGTGAAACTGACGAAATTTAAGTCCACACACTGAAAGAGCGCTGCTTACGGCACTGGCTCCAGGGATCGGAATAACACGAATGCCATTCTCGTGTGCAGTTCTGACCAAGGTGGCGCCTGGGTCGGAAACAAGTGGTGTTCCGGCATCAGAGACAAGTGCAACACTCTCTCCATCAAGCAAGCGCTGATGCAGTTTGAGTGTACTTTTGGTTTCATTGTGTTGATGGTGCGCAATCACTGGGGTCTTGATGCCAAAATGACTCAATAGTTTACGACTTTGCCGAGTGTCTTCAGCGGCGATGACATCAACTTTTTTCAGCACTTCCAACGCTCGCGCGGAGATGTCAGCGAGATTGCCAATCGGCGTTGCGACGATGTAAAGATGTCCGGGCAGTTTCATGGTGACATTGCGAAGTAATATAA
>CAZYSR010000429.1:0-4497 GCA_964649525.1 uncultured Gammaproteobacteria bacterium | reverse complement strand
TAGTTCTCGTCGCGCAAAAGCAGGATGAGTACAGGGGCAGCGGCAATTCTTGAGAGTGTCAGGATATTAGGGATCTGAGCGACTATGGATGACACTCGATTAATCATTTTGTATCAATTTTCAATGAAGCTGACTGAATTGGAAGTAAGTGGCTGGATTTTGTTGTGAATTGTCCGCTTATTTTATGTTCAATATACCGGATTCGTACATAATGATTGATATGCAGTTAGTCCGTATTGACCGCCGACTTTGGTCGCCTTCCGAGTTTATTCCGACACCGGTCAAATCTACTTCTCATCCAACTGTTCTAGTCGTGGAATGAACGAAATCAAGTCAGATCTGCAAAAATCAGCGTATCAGGAAGCCGGTGTCAATATTGCATTGGCCGATAAGTTGATTCAATCCTGGCAGGCAGGTTTTGATCGCACCGCCAGAAAGGAGCGGATCAAATCACCTATGGGTTTCAGTGGATTATTCCAAGTTCCGCAAGGTTATGACACACCGGTATTGGTAAGTAGTACTGACGGAGTTGGTACTAAATTGAAACTTGCGATCGAGCTGAACAGACACGACACGATTGGCATTGACCTAGTTGCAATGTGTGTCAACGATGTTATCGTTTGCGGGGCGGAACCGCTCTTTTTTCTTGACTACTTTGCTAGCGGGAAACTTGACGCCAGCGTATCAAGTCAGGTGATGAACGGGATAGTCAAGGGGTGCGAAATTGCTCACGCTGATCTAATTGGCGGGGAGACTGCCGAAATGCCGGGAATGTATGCCGAAGGTGAATATGATCTCGCAGGGTTCTGTGTCGGGATCGTTGAAAAGTTAAAAATTCTCGATGGTTCCGAAGTGTCAGAAGGTGATGTGATTGTTGGGCTTGCCTCCAACGGATTTCACTCCAATGGCTACTCATTGATTCGAAAAATCATTGCAGATCAGAAAATTGATCTGAGTACGAAGATTGGTGGGCAAACATTAGGAGACCTGTTAATGGTACCGACGCAGATTTACACACGAACACTTCTAGATGCAATTTCTAGAGTTCAGGTTCGTGCCTTTGCTCACATTACTGGGGGTGGCATTACTGGAAATCTGGCACGAATTATTCCAGATCACCTGAACGCCAAAATACTGCTGCATTCTTGGAAACGAGCACCCATATTCAACTGGATTCAAAATGTTGGCAATCTGAGTGACGAATCAATGTTTGAAACATTCAACTGTGGGATTGGGATGATCACAGTTCTTCCAGCGGACAGCGAAAGAACATTTCGAGCAGCGGTTGAATCAAATGGTATAGAAACTGAAACTATTGGTGAAATACGCCAGGCATTGGACAAGACAAAAGTCGTGATCGAATGAGTCAGGAGGTTTCAGCGGTCAATATCGTAGTGTTGGCTTCCGGATATGGTTCTAATCTGCAAGCCATTATTGACGCTATAAATTCAAACAGACTCTCAGCTAGACTCACTGGCGTTATCAGTGACCAAAATAACGCTTTCGCGCTTGAGCGTGCCCAGCGAGAAAACGTCCCAGCCATTTATGTCAATGCTGGAAGGAAACCAGATCGAAATGAATTTGATCGAATTCTTCAGGAAGCTCTAAACGGATTGAAGTTTGAACTGATCATATTGGCCGGTTTTATGCGAATTCTAACGGCAGAATTTGTGGAAAGGTACCATGGATGCATCATGAATATTCATCCATCTCTTTTGCCCAAACACAAGGGAATGAATACTCATGAGCGTGTATTGCGAGACGGTGATGAATTCCATGGTGCAACAGTTCATTTTGTTACTCCTGAATTGGACGCCGGGCCGATCATACTTCAGAAAAGATTTAGAGTGGCAGTTGATGACACTGCCAAGGGTCTAAAAGAACGAGTACACGAATGTGAACACCGAATTTATCCACAGGCAATTCAAATGTTTGCTGAAGGCTCGATATCAATTAAATTCAGATAAAGACCACGAATCAGAAAGCATTGAGCAGAGATCTGAAACCGTATCGGTTTCAATGGTAAAAAAATGAGACACAAAAATACCCCCCAGCAATTTACTCCCTCCCTTATTTTGGTGGTAAGCCTATCGATGGGGTTAATTCTACAGACTGCTACGAACAGTGTGTACGCCGCAGAAAAAACCGTTTACGAAGCAACTTATGTTGTCGAATTGAACGGAATCGAACTTGGTACGAGCAAGCGAACTGTACATATCGTTGACGGACAAACGATCGTCTCTAGACACTTGCTTAGCCCAAAAGGACTCGCAGCGCTTTTGGGAGAGGTGGAAACTCTCGATACAACGCACATTAGAATCAGCAACAACACACGGATTCTGCCAATTACCCTCACTCGGGATAGCGATCGTTCAAGCGATTCTTTTGTAGCTGAATTTAAGTGGCGCGATCGAAAAATTAAATTTTCTAATGGTGAAGTTTCACAGATGCCGGACTATCCAGTTTATGATTTGGAAGCCTTGATTCTGTTGTTAATGGTGGCTCCAGAAAAACTGGCAAAAAACCAACGATTGGATTTACTGGAAAGGGTTGGTGTACTAAGGACGTATGTTGTCGAATCAATTCACAAAACTGAATTTAATTTTGATAACCAGCGGTTTGATGCATTACAGTTCAATTTGCGCTCAGTTAGTGAGGTCTCTCGCGGTTACACCATTTCAATCTTACCGGAATTCCATAATCTACCCATTCAGATTGTGAAGCATAAAAAATCAGATAACCTGAGTCTATCAATTGTAGATTTTCGAGACTTCGTCTCTTAAGGAAACTGAGCATTTGGGGGACCTGAATGGCCGGAGGTCGGCCAATGTACAGGGAACAGATGAGTTGGTAGTTAGGTGAAACTGCTAATTCGTAACGACTTCTTTGTCGTGAAGATATTTCAGCTTTAATTCGTCCGATTCAACAGTTAGTTCAACGATGCCGCCGTTAACCAGGTGCCCAAACAGCATCTCATTTGCCAGTGGACGCTTGATGTATTCTTGAATCACTCGTGCCATTGGTCTGGCACCCATTGATTTATCAAAACCTTTTTCGCCTAACCACGCTTTTGCTCGCTCGTCAGCATTAAGCTCAATTTTCTTAGTCTGCAACTGCTCTTGCAGTTCAATCAGGAATTTCTCAACAACCTGCATGATGACATCATGATCGAGTGGTTGGAATCGAATTACGGAGTCAAGTCGATTGCGAAATTCTGGTGAGAACATTTTTTTAATAACTTCCATGTCATCATGAGAATGATCCTGTTCTGTAAAACCGATCGAAGATCGCGAAATTTCAGTTGCTCCGGCATTGGTAGTCATAATGATGATGACGTTTCGAAAATCAGTCTTGCGGCCATTGTTATCGGTCAGTGTTCCGTAATCCATCACCTGCAACAAAATATTGAAGACGTCAGGATGCGCTTTTTCGACTTCATCCAGCAACAGTACCGCATGGGGTGTTTTATTGATCGCCTCGGTCAAAAGCCCACCTTGATCAAATCCCACATAACCCGGGGGTGCACCGATGAGTCTCGACACTGTGTGTCTCTCCATGTATTCCGACATATCATATCGTACCAACTCAATTCCCAAGGTTATGGCGAGCTGACGGGTAACTTCTGTTTTTCCAACTCCGGTTGGACCACAGAACAGAAATGAAGAGATTGGTCGATCAGGATTACCGAGTCCTGATCTGGCCAGTTTAATGGCATCTGCCAAAGCGCTGATCGCTTCATCCTGACCAAACACCACAAGTTTGAGGTCTCGCTCAATATTCTTTAGAGATTTGATATCGCTTGTTGAGACCGTACGCGGCGGAATACGGGCGATGCTTGAAACGATTTTTTCAATTTCCTTGATACCAATCGAGTTCTTTCGCTTCGAAGGTGGCATAAGTCGCGCACGCGCACCTGCCTCATCAATGACATCAATTGCCTTGTCGGGTAGTTTTCGGTCAGTGATGTAACGTGAAGACAATTCAGCAGCCGCGCTGATCGCTCGATTGGTAATTCGAACTGAATGATGTTCTTCAAATTGCGACTTAAGGCCACGCAGTATTTTGACAGTTTCTCCGATAGTCGGTTCAATCACGTCAATTTTCTGGAACCGTCTAGATAGCGCTCGATCTTTTTCGAAAATGCCTCGGTACTCTTGATAAGTAGTGGAGCCCATACAACGCAGATCACCAGATACCAACAGTGGTTTCAATATATTGGAAGCATCCATAGTGCCACCAGACGCAGCTCCGGCACCGATCACAGTGTGGATTTCGTCAATAAACAAAATGGCGTTTTCGTCCTTAGTCAACTCTCGGATTACCGCTTTCAATCTTTGTTCAAAATCACCGCGGTACTTTGTTCCAGCTAAAAGGGAGCCCATATCCAACGTGTAGATCGTGGCGTCAGCCAAAGGTAGTGGAATCTCCTGCTCCACAATACGTTTGGCCAGACCTTCCGCAATTGCAGTCTTTCCGACACCAGCATCACCAACCAGA
>CAZYSR010000428.1:0-3297 GCA_964649525.1 uncultured Gammaproteobacteria bacterium | reverse complement strand
GTCATGGTTACTCACTTTTGCGCGATCAATAATTTCACCAATTGATTCACCTGAAACCGTTAACGCATCACGATGAATCTTTTTTCCAAGTGATTTCATAACAGCTGGCACACCACCCGCACTTCCTAAATCAGTGACTCCCCATGGTCCGGAAGGAGCCAATTTCACCAACGTAGGAGTCTCACGACTTAGTCGATCGAAAGTATCAAATGAAATGTCTACATAGACTTCCTTGGCCATTGCAATCATGTGTAAGACCATATTGGTAGAACCCCCAACTGCCATTCCTACCCGAATGGCATTTTCGAACGCTTCATGAGTCAGGATTCGGGAGGGTCGAATTTCTGCTTTCAACATCTCCATGATCCTAATTCCTGTGTATTTTGCTGCTCGTAGTTGATAGTTGCTTCCTGCGGGTAGAGTGCCAGTATGAGGTAAAGACAAACCTAGTGCTTCAGTACAAATTCCGGCAGTATTGCCCGATGTTGCCGTATCACACGCACCAGAAAAAGGAAAGTGGTTATCTTCATATCCCTTGAGATGCTCTTTACTCAATTTACCTTGAAGATGCTCGCCAACACCGTCATAGACAGTCTCAAGGAACACTTTACGACCGTTAAATTCGCCAGCCTTAGTCGGCCCCCCATACAACATAATCGCTGGCAAATCCAATCGTGAAAGTGCCATTACCATGCCTGGAATTACTTTGTCTCCTGAACCTATCAGAACCAGTGCGTCAAATCGATGCCCTTCCACCATTAGTTCAATCATGTCAGCAACAACATCACGACTTGGCAGTACATATCGCATCCCAACCGAAGCGAACGTTTCACTATCGGTTACATGGAAAGTGTTAAATTCGCAGGGTGTACCTCCACCCATGCGAATCCCTGCCTTCACTGCATCGCCCACCTGCCTTAAGTGGGAATTTTCAGGTGAAAAATCTTGATATGTGTTCACCACGGCTATCATGGGCTGATCAAATTCTTCATCAATCAGTCCAGCGCCTTTTGCCCAAGCTCGTTGCAGTGAACGTTCTACACCTGTAAATTGTTTCTTGCTACGTAATTCCATGTACCCAGTGGATATTGGTTGATCATTACTGATGGTAAAATTTTAAATCTCAAATACGCCTATATTTGTTCGTAATTACTGATATAGTTAGTTTAAATATGCTTTTTTATTAAATTATTGAGTTAATTTATTCGTATTGATTGTTATGAAAATCGACAAATTTGACCGAGATATTTTGGAATTATTGCAAAAATCCAATCGAATTCCGGCTGTAGAAATTGGAGAGAAAGTTGGCTTGTCCACCACTGCAGTACAGCGACGAATCAATCGATTGAGGAAAAACTCAGTGATATCCGCTGATGTTTCAGTAGTTTCCCGACACTTGATTGGTCGTCCAATGACCTTTATTGTGCAGGTTTCTCTAGAGCGCGAATATTCGGAGCTCCTTGAAAAATTTAAGGAAAAGATGAAGAACTGTCCTGATGTACAGCAATGCTACTATGTGACTGGATCTTCCGATTTCATCATTATTGTTACAGCAGCTGATATGGAAGCTTACGAACAGTTCCGACAACAGAATTTGTTCGATAGCACTAACGTCAAGCACTTGAACACGAACGTAGTCATGGATGTAGTGAAAGCGGATTCTTATATTCCTGCAAGCTAGAAGTCACGAAACAGAACTTCTTAGCTGCTCCTGCTGAAGTTGAGCCGTGGAGCCCCGTCCAAGATTCGATTCGAACGACAGTGGCTCCGGTACGAGTGTCCGCACCTTCAACCAAGGTAGTCCATAAAGACGGGTGGCGTATTCCGGACCTTTGAGAATCCAGTCGAATACAAGCTGTCAGTTTCGGTTGAAAATACCCAGCTTTTGTAATCTATTCGGGCTAGACGATCCAGGCTGCTATATAGCCAGCCGCGCAGGCGCCGGAGATCGCTATTGCCACATAAAGCACGAAGACCCGGATGCGAACGATCGAAGCAACCGCCACTGCGACATAGAGACTCACCGCGGCGCCGGAGATCATCAGCGCAAGTGCGGCACCGAAGCTCATCCCCTTTTCCATCAGCCCTCGCACGAGGGGTAGAGCCGCGTAGCCGTCCAGGTACATCGGTGCGCCAACGATCGCGGCCAGCGGAATGGAGGCGCCCACGTCATCACTGAAAAGCGAAGCCACCCACGCGTCGGGTACGAATCGTTGCAGGAACACCTCAAGGACAAGCGCCAAGACCAGCCAGCGCAATACCAAGCGGACGCTACCCCAGACCTCCGGCCAGAAACGGGCACGGCGGACTTCGCAGCCGTACTGATCAAGCAGGCCGGGACGCATCAGATGTTGAGTGTTGCCACGGTAGCCAGGCAGGGCCCAGGTGAGAGCGCCGGCGAACAAACCGATCCCGAACGCGGCGATCGTCTTGGCGATAGCGAACGGAACCCCGATTATGCTAGCGGTGATGACCAGCATGCTCGGGTCGGTAATTGGAGATGCTACCCAGAACGCCATGATCGGCGGTAGTGGTAGGCCGCGGCGCAGGAGTGTTGCAATGAGGGGAAGCACACCCAGACCGCAGACCGGAGTGACGGCCCCGACAAAACTCGCGATTACCACCGCGCGGGCTGGGCTACCCGAGAGCCAAGCGAGCGCTCGGTCGGACCAGTTGCCGAGGGTCAGGGCACCAGCGAGAAAAGCAGCGAGCGCGATAACTGGCAACAGCGCGAGCAGATCCCAGCCTAGCGCGATCAGCATCCCGGTATCGGGTTCGGGCAGTAGCGAGCCCACAACGAGTAGAGTCGCAGTCACAAGCCACGTCAATACCTCCGCGCTCGGGCGCTGAAACCGAAACGAGCGGGTCGCGGCGAGTTTCATAGCGCAGCGGTTACAGAGTTATTGCTGGATCGGCAGAGGTAGGCGCAAGTGGGGTGTTCGTCCCGCCGACGCGGGTCTTCAAAGGAAAAATCAACCAGAAAGTCACCTAACCGATCGCCAGCTTCCAAATGCTCCAGCAGAACGCGAATTGGAACTCTGGTTCCGACAAACACTGGGGTTCCTCCCAGGATTCTGGGTTTCTATCATTCAGGGCTTCTGTTGCAATTTCGCCGCGATTGTGTTCGAATCCCATTGCTTTTCCTCTATATAAATTTCACTATTGACTTTCTGTACTGACAAGTCTCTATTCTCATTGCAATATTTGTATTCACTGAGATGAAACGACTGATGATTTTCTTATTCACAGATCTTCAATAACTTGATTTGGTGGGCACGGTCGCAACGTATCCGAACT
>CAZYSR010000427.1:0-2687 GCA_964649525.1 uncultured Gammaproteobacteria bacterium | reverse complement strand
GCACCATACTGATCTAGATTGTGATGTCACCACGGGTGTGCGGTTTCATCCCGTAGAAATTGTTATCTCAATGATTATTAAATTTGCTGTAGTTGCGGTTATTGGTGCGCCAGCACTCGCCATCGTGTTGTTCGAGATATTGCTGAATGCCACTTCGATGTTCAATCATGGCAACGTCAAGATGCCGCACGCCTTGGATCGGGTGCTAAGAACTGTGATTGTGACCCCCGACATGCACCGGGTACATCATTCAATCATTCGAAACGAGACTGACAGTAACTTTGGATTTAATCTGTCGGTCTGGGATCGAATCTTCGGAACTTATCGAGCCCAGCCTGAAGAGGGACATCTGGGTATGACGATTGGCTTGCCGATTTATCGCGATGAAATTGAAAATCGGCTGGATCGGTTAATCACTCAGCCGTTCAGAAAAATCGAAACTTAAGCTGCAGCAGCAGTGATTTCGGCCATACTGTCGTCAATCGACTGGCTCATCTTTTCGACGATTTCATCAACTATGGCTTCATTGATGATGAAGGCTGGTGCCAACATGACGTGATTGCCACGTACGCCATCTATGCTTCCTCCTCCGGTGTAGCACATCAGTCCGTTGCGTTCCGCATTCCGTTTCAGGACGGAGTGAAAGAGAAAATCTGGATCCAGTGGCTCTTTGCTTGTCTTATCGGAGACAAATTCTATTCCGATAAAGAGTCCTCGTCCTCTAATGTCACCGACGTTTGAATGGGAGCCAAGTTCTGATCTCAATTTCAAAATCAGGTTCTTGCCTTGGATTCGGACGTTTTCCAACAGATTTTCTGACTCAATTGTGTTCACTACTGCAAGTGATGCCGCACAGGCGATTGCGTGTCCCATGTAGGTGTGACTTTGCATCAATGCACCACTGCCGCCATGAACCGCTTGGTAGATTGACTGTGAGACGATTGTAGCGGCGATTGGTTGATAACCTGCCCCCAGTCCTTTGGCGAGTATTACCATATCGGGTACGATGTCGTCCTGCGTGAAGCTGAAAAACGTACCGGTTCGTCCCGAACCGCACATGACTTCATCAAGGATCAATAAAATACCATACTGATCACATATTTCCCGGATACGCTTCAGGTACCTTGGTACCGGTGGAAGCACGCCGGCGGTCGCACCGCCCACTGTTTCGGCAACGAATCCAATGACTTTCTCAGCCCCGAGTTCAAGAATTTTCTCTTCAAGTTCATTTGCAACCCGAATCCCATACTCATGCGTAGACTCATTCTCCCGCTGCTCCCGGTAGGGAAAGCATGGTGCGATTGTGTGATGATTGGAGCTGAGCATGGGCAGATACGGTTCGCGACGCGCAACGTGGCTACCAATGGATAGTGCGCCAAGCGTGTTGCCATGAAAACTCTGTCGGCGTGAAATCAAGTATTTTCTGCTGGTTTCTCCCGTCTCAACAAAATACTGTCGAGCGAGTTTAAAAGCTGTCTCCACTGCTTCAGAACCGCCGGATAAAAATACAACATGATCCAGTGGTGTCGGTGCCAGATCAGCCAGCTTTTCAGCCAGTGATTCAGCGGTAAACGAAGTGAAAAATTCCGAATGGATATAAGCAAGTTCAGCAGCCTGTTTTCGAATGGCCTCTATAGGAGCGGGATGGTTATATCCTAGACAGGATACGGCTGCGCCACCGCAGGCATCCAGATATTGACGATTATTCTCATCGTAAACATAAACGCCTTCACCTCGGATGGCTGTTGGTGGAGTGTGTATCGGATGGCGGTGAATGATCTTTGTCATGATGCTAATTTCTAAATTGAATTGATGATCAGTGGGATGGTTTCTTTGCTTGAAAATTTGTCGAACAAATCAAGGCATTAACTGATCAAAATTATATAGAACAGTATGCCTTGCGAATTGATCATGGGGTTCAATTTCACCATGTCAGCCTATCCCTAACCAACGTAACTTCACGCGTCTGACACGATTTGAAACTCCTCTAGAGCGTTGCTCAATAACACATAATGTGCGGGAGTTTGAGCCAATTCAAACTGTACGAATAATCCTAAACTAATGTATAGAGACTCATGAGTGACATCAAAATATTATTTCTGTCGAAAGACGACATCGACACCTTGAATATCGGTATTGACGATGCGTTGGATGCAATTGAGAAAGGTTTGATCGCACATGGCCAACAAAAGGTCATCATGCCTTCCAAGAGCCATCTTGTTTTGGACTTCCCTAATAAGCTGTTTAACATCCTCAAAGGATATGTTGAGCCGGTTAATGCCGCAGGAGTCAAAATCATTGGTGATTTTCACGATAACTATCAGCATAATTTACCGTCTGAATTCGCATTGGTGAACCTATATGACTCGAAGACTGGGGTGCCAATGGCAATCGTCGATGGAACTGTCAACACTTGGATGAGGACAGGTGCCGTCACCGCTCTAGGTGCAAAATATCTGGCGAGCAAGGACTCTAAGGTGTTGGGACATATCGGTGCACGTGGAACTTCGTGGTACAACGTTCGGATGCTGGACAAGTTCTTTGATTTTGAGGAAATTCGCGTGACGAGTCGACGTCCAGAATCAAGAGAAAGGTTTGCCGAGACACTTTCAGCGGAATTGAACAAAGAAATAAAAGTAATGGACAACTGTAAAGACACAGTGAAAGATGCTGACATTATTATTGAC